>SVDL01000029.1 GCA_015057835.1 Lachnospiraceae bacterium | reverse complement strand
TCCTGGCCAGACGATACGGCATCCCGGTCTACACGACCCGGGGAACCGCGGATGCACTGCTTGACACGACACAGATCGGCAAGATCCCGGACGGTCTTATTCATATTATTGAAGCGGATAAACCCTTTGAAGTCGGCGATCTGTCCGTGAAAGCGTTCCGGACGTCGCATGACGCCGCGGAGCCCGTGGGATTCCGCGTGGAGCACGACGGCAGATCCGCTGCCGTCTCTACGGATCTCGGGGAATATACGGATTACACGGTCGAAAGCCTTCAGAATCTCGATGTGCTGCTGCTTGAGTCAAATCACGATCTCCGCATGCTGCAGGCGGGACGGTATCCCTATTATCTCAAGCGCAGGATCATGGGAGAAAAAGGGCATCTGTCCAATGACGACGCAGGCCGGCTCCTCTGCAGGCTCCTGCACGACGACATCCGTCACGTCTATCTCGGGCATTTAAGTCACGAAAATAATTACGAAGCGCTTGCCTTTGAGACTGTCAGCCAGGAAGTCACCATGGGCGACTGCCCGTACAAGGCCTCGGACTTTGACATTACCATCGCGCACCGTGATATAGTAAGCGATGCAGTGGAGTTTTAAAAGACAATATCAGGCATTTTCCCTCGTATTAAGACAGGGGAGGCTGCCGCGAATGGAAATATAAAACAGAGCATTTACTGAAAAGAGGAAAACAGGATGCAGAAAACCATCATTACCGTTGTCGGAAAAGACGCGGTCGGCATTATCGCAAAAGTAAGCACATACCTTTCCGATCATCAGGTCAATATTCTTGATATTACCCAGACGATCGTTGACGGCTTTTTCAACATGATGATGATCGTCGATACCTCCGGTTCGGAACTGACGACTGCAGAGCTGTCCAGAGGGCTTGATGAAGTCGGCGTGGACGCGGGCGTGACGATTCACGCGCAGCATGAAGATATTTTCAATATGATGCACAGAATCTGAGGCGGACGGTATGATCAGCATATTTGAAGTGAATGAAACCAATAAAATGATCGACCAGGAGAACCTGGATGTCCGCACGATCACCATGGGCATCAGCCTTCTGGACTGCATTACGGATGATGTGAACCGGACTGCAGGAAAGATCCATGAAAAAATCTGCCGTCTCGCGGAAAATCTCGTCAAAACGGGAGAGGAGATCAGCAGCGAGTACGGGATCCCGATCGTGAATAAAAGGATCTCGGTCACGCCGATCGCTATCGTCGGAGGTTCCTGCGTGAGATCGCCGGAGGATTATCTCCCCATCGCGAAAACGCTGGAAGACTGCGCGCAGAAAACCGGCGTTAATTTCCTCGGAGGGTTTTCGGCGCTTGTTTCCAAAGGCATGACGAAAGCGGATGAGTACCTTATGCGGGCGATCCCGCAGGTCCTCGCGCAGACGGAGCACATCTGTTCTTCCGTCAATGTCGGATCTACGAAGACCGGCATCAATATGGACGCCGTCCGCATGATGGGGGAAGTGATCAAACAGACTGCGGAAGCCACAGAAGAAGCGGACAGTATCGGCTGCGCGAAACTCGTGGTGTTCTGCAACGCACCGGATGATAATCCATTTATGGCGGGAGCTTTCCACGGCGTTACGGAAGCGGATGCCGTCATCAATGTCGGCGTATCGGGACCGGGCGTCGTCAAATACGCGCTGCAGAGCTGCCGGCACAGCGATTTCAGCGTTCTGTGCGAAACGATTAAAAAGACATCCTTTAAGATCACGAGAGTCGGACAGCTGGTGGCGATGGAAGCGGCAGAGCGCCTCGGCGTGCCGTTCGGCATTGTTGATCTTTCTCTTGCGCCGACACCGGCGATCGGAGATTCCGTAGCTGATATTCTCTGTGAGATCGGTCTCGAAAGACCCGGAGCACCGGGGACGACAGCCGCCCTCGCGCTGCTCAACGACCAGGTCAAGAAAGGCGGCGTCATGGCGTCGTCTTATGTCGGAGGTCTGAGCGGCGCATTTATACCGGTCAGTGAAGACCAGGGAATGATCGACGCGGCACGGATCGGCGCCATTAATCTCGAAAAGCTCGAGGCGATGACCTGCGTGTGTTCCGTAGGACTCGATATGATCGCCATTCCCGGGGATACATCCGCGGAGACCATTTCCGGTATCATCGCGGACGAAGCGGCTCTCGGGATGGTCAACCAGAAGACCACCGCCGTGCGCGTGATCCCCGCTGTCGGCAAGAAATGCGGCGACAGCGTTGAGTTCGGAGGGCTCCTCGGCAGAGCCCCGATCATGCCGGTCAATCCGTACTCCTGTGAAGATTTCATAAATCGGAAAGGGAGGATCCCGGCGCCGATTCACAGCTTTAAGAACTGATCGATTTCAGAAACTGGCAGATCGAAATGTCTGCCGGTTTCATCACTTTATGGAAAGAATCATGAAAACGGCAGCTGTTATCGCGGAGTGCAATCCGTTTCATAAGGGACATGAATATCTGATCCGAACAGCAAGGGAAAGAACCGGTGCAGATCGGATTATTGTGCTGCTCAGCGGCAATTATGTGCAGAGGGGGATCCCGGCCGTGACGGAGCGCCATGTGAGAGCAAAGATGGCGGTCCTCGGAGGCGCGGATCTCGTTCTCGCCTATCCGACCCGCTTCGCGACGGCCTCTGCGGAGGCATTTGCTTTTCACGCCGTTCAGATCCTTGATCGCATCAGATGCGCGGATTATCTGGTGTTCGGATCGGAGAGCGGTAATTTAGGGGAGCTTACGGAAGCGGCTGCTTTTTTCTCGGAAGAAAATCTTCAATTTCAGAATGATCTGCAGAACAATTTAAAAAGAGGAGAGACCTTTGCGCGCGCAAGGGCGGAAGCTGCGGGAGAGTATGGCCGTGCGGTGGAATCCCCCAATAATATCCTCGCGGTGGAATATCTGAAAGCACTCCGGAAAACAGGTTCGGAGATGAAACCGTTTACCGTAAAGCGTTTCACCGGCGAAAATACCGCAGATGAAAAAACCTCTGTTTACAGCGCTTCGATCCTGAGAGACCGGATCCGGGAGAACCCGAACCTGAGGGGGGTCGAAAAAGAGATCCCGGAGGTCTGCGCGGACATTTTAAAAGAAGATCTGCTTGCGGAAGGGACTGTCTGTGAAGATGATCTCAGTCTTCTTTTACAGGACCGCCTGCTGCGCGCCGAAACAGCGGAAGAGCTTCTCAGGTATCAGGATGTGAAAAAGGAATTCGCCGCCTCCGCATTCCGTGAGAGAAACCGCTGCGCCCGTTTTTCGGAGTTCGCGGAACTCATGCACACGAAAAACCGCACGCATTCCTCTGTCAACAGGGCTCTGCTCCATATTGCTCTCGGGATCCGCGAGGAAAGATTTTCTGAAAAAGCTTACTGGACGCAGATCCTGTCTTTCAGGAAAGATGCGGGAGATCTTATGCATCTGATAAAGGAAAATACCTCCGTGCCTGTGATCGCAAAGGCGGCGGACGCGGATAAGATCCTCTCGGAGGAGGCTTTGACGTTTTTCCGGGAAGAAATGAGAGTGTGTGATATTTACGGAGCGATCCGGGCCGGGAAGTCCGGAAAATCATTTTCCCCGGAGGTCTCAAAACCGCCGGTTATTGTGTAAATCACGCTTGCCCCGAAAAGAGGCTGTGTGTATAATAATCCTGTATGGATTGGACTAATGTGCTTCGAAAAAAACAAACCGGAGCGCTAAAAAGATCGCATCAAGAAAGGAGCAACTCAAAATGGGATTTATTGATTTAATGAAGGATCGTGCCAGAGCGGACCGCAAGAAGATCGTTCTGCCGGAGACAGAAGACGCAAGAATCTACGCTGCAGCTGCGCAGATTCAGAAAGAAGATTTCGCTGATGTCATTCTGATCGGCAACGAGGAGACAATTAAGAAGAACGCTGGCGATCTTGACATCTCCAAAGCGGTGATCGTAGATCCTGCGGCCTGCGAAAAGACAGCGGCTTACATCGATAAGCTCGTTGAGCTTCGTTCCAAAAAGGGAATGACAAAGGAACAGGCTACGGAGATCCTTCTCAACAACTATACTTATTTCGGCGTTATGATGGTCAAGATGGGTGATGCGGACGGTCTTGTTTCCGGCGCCTGCCACTCGACAGCCGACACGCTTCGTCCCTGCCTGCAGATTCTTAAAACAGCTCCGGGCACGAAACTGGTTTCTTCTTTCTTTATCATGTGCGTACCGGACTGCGAATACGGCCTGAACGGCACGTTCGTATTCTCTGACTGCGGCCTTAACCAGAATCCGAATTCGGAAGAGCTGGCTGCCATTGCGAAATCCTCCGCGGAGTCTTTCCGCACACTGACCGGCGAGGAGCCGATCGTCGCAATGCTTTCCTACTCGACCATGGGTTCCGCGAAGCACGACGATGTCACGAAGGTACAGGAAGCAGTAAAGATCGCGAAAGAACAGTATCCGGAACTGGCTCTCGACGGCGAGATGCAGCTTGATGCGGCGATCGTCGAAAAAGTAGGCCAGAGCAAGGCTCCGGGCAGCAAAGTTGCGGGACACGCGAATACGCTTATCTTCCCGAACCTTGATGCCGGCAATATCGGCTACAAGCTTGTACAGCGTCTCGCGAAAGCGGAAGCGTACGGCCCGGTCACACAGGGCATTGCCGCTCCGGTCAACGACCTGTCCCGCGGCTGCTCTGCAGAGGACATTGTCGGTGTCGCGGCCATCACAGCGGTACAGTGCCAGAAGTAATCGAGAAGCATTAAGAACGTGATCTCATGACATTTTAAGGAGGGACAATCCCATGAAAATTTTAATTATCAATGCCGGCAGCTCATCCCTGAAGTATCAGCTGATCGACATGGAAAATGAAGAAGTCATCGCAAAGGGTCTGTGCGAGCGCATCGGTATCGACGGCAGCAAGCACACCTATAAGAGAGAAGGCAAGGAAGACTTCGTAGAAGAGAAGCCGATGCCGACGCATCAGGAAGCGGTCAATCTTGTCCTTGCCGCTCTTGTTGACAAAGACCACGGCGTTCTTAAAGACATCAGCGAAGTGTCCGCAGTCGGCCACCGCGTCCTTCACGGCGGCAGCACCTACACTTCTTCGGTCGTCATCGACGATGACGTTAAGAGAGTCATCCGTGAGTGCTTCGACCTCGGCCCGCTGCACAATCCGGCGAACCTTATGGGAATCGAGGCCTGCCAGGCGATCATGCCGGGCGTCCCGAACGTCGCCGTGTTCGATACCTCTTTCGGCATGAGCATGGAGCCGAAGGCATATATGTACGCGATCCCGTACAAATACTATGAGAAGAACAAACTCCGCCGCTACGGCTTCCACGGCACGAGCCACGCTTATGTATCCGGCGAGACCATCAAATTCGCGGCTCTTCCGGAAGGTCACCGCAAAGTCATCGTCTGCCACCTCGGCAACGGTTCCAGTATTTCCGCTTCCATCGACGGAAAATGCGTAGAGACCTCCATGGGTCTTACCCCACTTGAAGGCCTTGTCATGGGAACCCGCTCCGGCGACGTCGATCCGGCTGTTGTCCAGTACATCGTGGATCATGACAATATCAGCGTTGATGATGTCCTCACGATGCTGAACAAAAAATCCGGCGTTCTTGCAGTCTCCGGCGTTTCCAGCGATTTCCGCGATCTCGACAACGCGGCCGCGGAAGGAAATGAAAGAGCACAGCTTGCCCTGGATATGTTCATTCACCATGTCGTCAAGACCATCGGCGGTTATGTTGCAGTCATGAACGGTGTTGACGCGATCTCCTTCACCGGCGGAATCGGTGAGAACAGTATCGCGATGAGAAAGAACATCTGCTCTTATCTCGGTTATCTCGGCATTGAGATCGACGATGAGAAGAACAACGTCCGCGGCAAGAGACAGGAGATCACGACCGCTGATTCCAAGGTTCGTGTATTTGTCCTTCCGACCAACGAAGAGCTCTTCATCGCGAGAGAGACGAAGCGTCTGACAGAGGGTTGATCCCGCAGGGAGCGGGAGCGTGCGGAACCGGGTTCTGAGGTTCGGTTCCGCAAAAGTCCATTCAGTGCAAAATGCCGCCCCGGCGGCCCCAAATAGTATTTCAATAAGGAGGAACATACTATGCCATTAGTAACTTCAACCGAAATGTTCAAGAAAGCGTATGAAGGCGGTTACGCGATCGGTGCGTTCAACATCAACAATATGGAAATCGTACAGGCGATCACGGACGCTGCCGCTGAGCTGAAGAGCCCGGTCATCCTTCAGGCTTCCGCCGGTGCCCGCAAATATGCAAATTCCGTATATCTTGTAAAACTTGTTGAAGCAGCTCTGGAACTGCATCCGGAAGTCCCGATGGTCCTTCACCTTGACCACGGCGCAGACTTTGCGGTCTGCAAGGATTGTGTCGACAACGGATTTACCTCCGTCATGATCGACTATTCCAGCCATTCTTTCGAAGAAAATATCGAAGAGTCCCGCCGCGTTGCCGATTATGCGCATGAGCACGGTGTCGTCGTTGAGGCGGAGCTCGGCACACTGGCCGGCATCGAAGACGACGTCAAAGTCGAACACGGAAATGAATCCTACACAAGACCGGAAGAAGTCGAAGAGTTCGTAACCCGCACTGGCGTTGACTCCCTCGCGATCGCGATCGGCACAAGCCACGGCGCATACAAGTTTAAACCGGAACAGTGCACGAGAAACGAAAAAGGTATCCTTGTTCCGCCGCCACTCCGCTTCGACATCCTTGAAGAAGTCATGAAGAGACTGCCGGGATTCCCGATCGTTCTGCACGGTTCTTCTTCCGTACCGCAGGAATATGTCAAGATCGTCAATGAGAACGGCGGCAAGATGCCTGACGCGGTTGGCATTCCGGAGGAACAGCTCCGCAAGGCTTCCACACTCGCTGTCTGCAAGATCAATATCGACTCTGACCTGCGCATCGGCCTGACAGCCGGTATCCGCCAGCATATGGCCGAGCATCCGGATCACTTCGATCCGCGTCAGTACATTGCGGACGGCCGTGCAAACGTCAAAGCAATCGTAGCGCATAAGATCAAAGAAGTACTTGGCAGTGACGGGAAAATCTGAGAATGGATAACAGCACAAGAGCCAGAAGAGAAAGAATGCGCAGAAGGCGCCAAAGAGTGATGATCGCGAGAGCGGTCATCCTCCTTGTGCTGATCGCTGCGCTTGCGATCTGTCTGGTATTTCTGTTCCGGTCCCTTCACCCGAAGAAGGATCCGGCCACAACAGCAAAAACGGAATCGGAAACGGAAGAGAGCCTTGAGGAGTCGACAGAGGAATCCGGTGAATCGGAGCCGGATTATGCGTCGATCTCTGTTGCAGAGATGCCCGAGGCGGCAAATTACAAGTCTGACGACAAACAGTATTCCATGGCTCTTGCGGCGAAACTTGCGGCAATGTATGACTATGACACCGCAATCGCCGTACTACAGGGCTATACAGGAGCGGCGGACGATCCCGATATCAAAGAGTATATCGGGAGATATACCAATGCAAAGGCTTCTCTCGTTCCAGTGAATACGGATACGGTGCCTCATATTTTCTACCATTCGCTTGTAAATGACTACCGCGGTTTCAGCATTGAACTGCAGGGCGATATGGTGGCAAAAGGCAACAACTGCTGGATGACGACAGCGGAAGAATTCAACACTATTAATCAGCAGATGTATGATGCCGGCTGTGTCCTGATCAAACTTCGTGATATAGCGAAAGAAACGAAAGCAGCGGACGGAACTGTCTCATTTACTCCGAATGACTCCCTGCTTCTGCCGGAAGGCAAAAAAGCGGTCATCATGTCGGAAGATGATCTGAGCTATTATCACAGCTATGACGGACAGGGCTTTGCTTCCAAGCTCATCGTTGATACGGACGGTGTTGTGAAAAATGAGTATACGGATGAGAACGGGCTGAAGCATATCGGCAGCTACGATGTGCCTACACTGCTTGAAGATTTCATTCAGCAGCACCCGGATTTCTCTTATCATAATGCTCACTGTATTATCGCGCTTACCGGTTATAACGGTGTTCTCGGCTACAGAACGGACGAGGCCTGTGTGACGGGAAAAGACTACGCGGGACGTGACATCAGCTCCGAGAAAAAAGCTTTCCTTGCAGCCAATCCGGATTATGATCTGGAAACGGAGAGAGCGGAAGCGAAAAAAGTGGCGGATGCCATGAAGGCACAGGGATTTGAATTCTGCAGCCACACCTGGGGCCATATGAGGGCAGGAAGCTCCTCACTCGAAACACTTACGAATGATCAGAAAGCTTTCCGGGAAAATGTAGTACCTGTTGTCGGAGACGTCGACACCATCATCTTTGCCCACGGTGAAGATATCGGAGACTGGCACGACTATTCCATGGAGAACGAAAAGTTCAAAATGTATAAGAGCGAGGGCTATAACTTCTTCTGCAACGTTGACGGCTCAACGCCTTACTGGATCCAGATCCGTGACAACTATGTCCGCACAGGACGCGTTGACCTGGATGGTTACCGCCTGTATCAGGCAATGGTGGGAGAGGAGCATTCCGTGGCTGACTGCAATGCGGTCGGCATTCACGATATTGACTCTTTCTTCTCCTCCTGGAGACCGACTCCGGTAGAACTGAGAGGATGATACGTTAAATAAGCATAACTGCCCGGGGCCTGATGGCTTCAGGCAGTTATTTTTATCTGCATTTTCCTTTTACAAAAAAGATAAAAATTCAGCTTGCAATATTCGGGAGCATGTTGTAATATATGCAAGTACGAATTTGGTCGATTGGTCAAGCGGTTAAGACGCCGCCCTCTCACGGCGGAAACAGGGGTTCGATTCCCCTATCGACTATCTCATAAGAGCCCGCAAACATCATTGTTTGCGGGCTTTTTCCTGTTGTTTCTTGAAATCGTTAAGATCCTATGTTAGGATTTTTTTGTCAAATCAGATCGAGAGGTGTTCCATGGACGACAGAAAAAGAAAGCTGGGTTTTGACGTATTGGCACTGGCGGGAATGATCTTTCTTTTTGTGGGGCTTATTTTTGCTGTGCTGAGTATTGTTTTTTTATTCGTACTGGACCGTTCTGAGAACCTTTTCTTAATTGTTATGTTCTGCATATTCGGGTTTTCTTTTGTTATTCTCGGAGGATCCCTTCTTTCCGTCGGTCTGAGAAAACGGGCAGCCATGAAAAAACTGATACGCGACGGAAATTTCGTGTACGCACAGATCTGCGGGATCGCGCAGAATACATCGGTACAGATCAACGGGCGACATCCTTTTGTTGTGGAATGCCGTTATCAGGATCCATTTACGGGGATTGTCCATATTTTCAAAAGCAGGGATCTGATGTTTGATCCGTCGGGCATGATCCTGAATCCGAATGTGGCTGTTTATGTTAATCCCAAAAACTATGATTCTTATTTTGTAGATATTGACACAGTGCTGCCGATGATTGAAAAACACTGAATGAAAACTGAGTCTTCAGGTCGGGGAACGGCAGATGAAATGCCCTGACATTCATATATTATATCCTTTTAGTGCATATCAAAGGAGGTTCTTATGGAAAAAAAGATCCGCAGAATCGGCGTCCTTACATCCGGAGGAGACTCGCCGGGAATGAATGCTGCCATCCGTGCTGTTGTGAGAACAGCTGAAGCGGAAGGCATCGAAGTGATCGGCATCAGAAGAGGATGGAACGGTCTTATCAATGGTGATGTATTCCGTATGAAAGGCAGCGATGTCGCTCATATCATTAACAGGGGAGGCACGATCCTGTTTACCGCGAGAAGTGATGCATTCCGGACAAAAGAAGGACGGGCGAAAGCTTACAGCACCTGCAAGCTGCTCGGACTTGACGGAATTGTCATGATCGGAGGAGACGGTACATTTGCCGGAGGACTTGCATTTTCATCGGAATATCCGGTCTCTGTGATCGGCATTCCGGCGACAATTGACAATGACATCGGGTGCTCGCATTACTGCATCGGATACGATACGGCGGCGAATACAGCGATCGAGGCGATCGATAAGATCCGCGATACCATGCAGTCACACGAAAGATGTTCCGTTATTGAAGTGATGGGCCACAGAGCGGGAAATCTTGCTCTGTATGTCGGCATCGCAACAGGCGCGACCGCTGTGCTGGTTCCGGAAGAACCCTGGGATTTTGAAAATGACGTCGCCGAAAAGATCCGCAGTGCAAGACTTGCCGGCAGAACACATTTTATGATCGTTGTCGCGGAAGGTGCGAAGAGGAAAGATGACGGATCGCTCGACAATGAGAGCGTAGGAAATGGCGGTGCAGGATACCAGCTGGCTGGTCTTATTCATGAACATCTCGGACTTGACCCGAGAGTGACGGTACTGGGTCATCTGCAGAGAGGCGGTTCTCCTTCCGCAAGAGACCGCGTCACGGCGACCCGGATGGGATTCCTTGCCGTGGAAGCGATCCTGAACGGCAAGAATAACCGGATCATCGTCAGACAGAACGGCACGCTGATCGATATCGATATTACGGAAGGACTTAAGGAGAAGAACTATCTCAGTGAAGATGAGAAAAAAGTTCTGGCCGCTATGACCGGTTCGATCAGATAGTGAAATGAAAAAGTGGACGTCTCTCAGAAAATCTGACATGATCGGAGTTAAATTATTCTAATTGCAAAACGGAAAGGATGGTCTGCATGAAAGAAGAATTCAGAATCGGAACACTGTCCGCCAAAGAAGGCGAAAAGACCAACGGTTTTTTGAAAATCGTCAATACTGATCTTGAGATCCCAGTGACACTGATCAACGGAAGAAAAGAAGGAAGAACGATTCTGATCTGCGGCGGCGTCCACAATGCGGAATATGTCGGTATTCAGGCGGCTATGGAACTGGCGGATGAGATCGATCCGGAGCAGGTTTCCGGAAACATCCTGGTGATCCGTCTGGCGAACCGCAGCGGATTTGAGCACAGAACCATGAGCCTCGTCTATGAAGACGGGAAGAATCTTAATCGTGTATTCCCGGGGACCGCTCACGGGACCATTGCGGATAAGATCGCATATACCATGGAGACGGAAGTTTTCTCAAAGATCGATTACTATATTGATCTTCATTCGGGCGACGGTTTTGAAGGTCTTGAATCCTATGTATACTGCCTCGGAAACGCCAGCGAATATGTCATTCAAAAAAGCCGGGAAATGGCGGAGATCGCGCATGTTGACTACCTCGTGGTATCTATGACGAATTCCGGCGGAGCATATAATTATGCCGGAAGTCTGGGGATTCCCTCGATCCTTCTTGAGCGCGGCAGCAATTCCACCTGGTGCCGTTCTCTTGTAGACGAAGACAAGCATGATGTCACCAATATTCTGCGCTATCTCGGAATTCTGGAAGGAGAAGCCCACCGGCACGGTGAAGGGCCCATAGAAGTCAGTCCTGTGATCTACGAGGACGCTCCGGCAGCCGGCTGCTGGTATCCGGCTTTTCAGCCGGGCGAGACATTCCGCAAGGGAGAGCCCCTGGGAGAGATCAGGGATTATTTCGGAAATGTCCTTCACACCTGCTACGCGAAAAACGACGGTATTATTCTCTATGAAACCATCAGCCTGTGTATTATGAAGGACAGCCCGATGGTCGCTTACGGCATATGGGATGAAGAAAAGAGGGGGAGGATCGTAAAAGATTGTCCCGTCTGCGGAGAAGACGGACATCATGATCATGACCATTCCTGAAATCCATTAAAGTATTATTTAAGTATGGTTCGCTGTATAAGGTGAACCTTTTTCAATCTATTAATAAAAAAGAGCATAAAGAGAAGATTTTTGATTTTTCTTTTGACTGGTTTACGCTATAATTTAGGTAAAAATGAAGACAACCGCTTTTTAAATTTTTTTGCACACTATGAAGAATATATTTAAAAACGGAAAAAACATAATCGTAAAACGTGTCATCGCTCTTATCTCAGCTATTGCTCTTGTGGGAGGTATTATTCTGTCCGCTATGCCGGACAGAGCTCTCCGTGCGACGGAATCTCCGGCGGAAGAGGCCGAACAGACTGAGATGAACAGTGCAGAGGAATCATCGGAAGGACTGGATGTGGCTCACGAAGAGCTTGTTCTCGGAGAAGAGAGCGAGGTGCAGGAAGAATCTGCAGCAGAGGCTGAACTGTCAGAAACGGAAGAAGATTCCGTGAAAGAGGAAGCGGAAGGGGAAAATGCCCCCGCTCCGGCGGAGGAATCTGACGGCAGTGCTGACTCCCGGCCTTCTGAAGAGCAGAATAATGAATCTTCCGCGGAAGAGAGTACGGAACAGCCCGCCGGTCCCGAAGACGATGAAACTCCCGGTGAACCCGTAAATGAGACGGAGAAGGAAGAACATCCGGAACAGGATACGGAAAGCAGTGAGGAGAGCGCAGCGGAGCCGGAAGAACAGGAATTGATCCCGGAAGAAACAGTGATTCTGTATCCTGCGCAGAGCTTTGAAGGCAAAACCGATAATGTCTCCGTTCGCGTAAGTGCCCCGGAAGGAGCTCTTCCCGCGGGTTCCGTCATGGAACTTACGGATGTCTTCGATGAAGATACGCTTCGCACGGTTACGGATGCCGCTTCTGCGGAGAATCCGGAAAATGCTGTCGTCACTTCCGTCTACAGCGTGGATATTACCTTCTATAATGAGGCGGGAGAGAAGATCGAACCGCTGGTTCCGATCATGGTCCTCATGAATCTGACGGAAAATGCTGCAAAATCCGGAAGCCAGGCGGTGGAAAAAACCGCGGAACAGACCGCGGAGAGCAGCGCTCCGGCCGGAAGACCGCAGCAGGGTATTTCCGAGGAGGATTCTACCGTCAATGTGAGTCTTGTCCATCTCACTGACGAGGGAGATACAGAAGTTCTTTCCCTCAAGGCCGATGATGAAACCAAAGAGGCCATTCAGACTGCCGCGGATGAGACCGGCATGACCGTCGATGTGGAAAAAGAAAAACTGGCGACTTCCGACAGTGTCAGTATGAAAGAAGCGGGTTCGGTCCTGGAGAGCACAGTCGTCTTTGAATCCGATAAATTCTCGGTATATTCGATCATCTATACCGTCGTTGTTGTTGAGATAAAGGAAGAATTCACCCTTCGTTCGAAAGAGACCTATGAGATCTCGGTAAAATATGACGAGAGCGCGAATATTCCAGACGGCGCAGAGCTGAGCGTCGTGAAAGCGGAAGAAGGTACGGAAGCTTATGAGGAAGCCGTAGACCGCATGATCCGCGCGCTTTCCGACCGTGACGGCGTAGCGGCAGTCGGGGAAGCAAGAGTATTTGATATTTCTATTCTCTATAACGGTGAAAAAATCGAACCGGCCGCACCGGTAGAAGTGCAGGTGGAACTGATCGACGCCGTGCAGATGGATGAAGAAAAAGACTTCCGCGTCGTACATTTCGCGGAAGAGGGTGCGGAGATCCTTGAGCCGGCTGTCAGTGATCCCGCAGCGGAAGAAGTGTCTTCTTTCTCCTTTGAGACGGGATCGTTTTCGACATTTGCCTTCGGCAGCGCCAATTATATCGGTTCTCTGAACGGACAGTCATTTGCACTAGTCCGGGACAACGGAAGCGATAAAGCGGCGATCGTCGGGGAACAGCTGAATCCGGAGAGACTGAAAGGAACTTACGTCAATATTCTGGAAGAGGGCGTGCTGACATCCGTCACGCAGGCAAAAGGGAATAAAGAATCCGATCTGCCGCTGACTGCATGGACGTTTGAACACGTCCGGGATAACCTTTACCGGGTGAGAAGCGACAGCGGACTTTACATGCATATGTCCGAGACCGCGATCACACTGAGCGGAAAGGCGACTCTTATTGAAGTTTACCCGCTGGATAATAAAGGCGCCCTGAGCGGCTATGTACGCCTTCGCAACGGCGAAAATCCGAAATACTGCCTGAATAACAAGGGCGGAAAACCGGTTACGGGCGGCTTCCAGGTCACCACGACTACAGACGCGAATTCAAAGTTCGCTCTTTATCCTTCGGCTTCCGGCGATGCCAATTCCGAGATCAAGGCAGGAAAAGTCAGCGCACAGGATCTGGAAGGCGGCAAGTCTTATGTACTGTATTCCAGAATCTATAACGAAGAGACGGAAGCGTACGAGCTCTTTGTTGTGGACGGAGACGGCAACCTGATCTACGCTTTTGACAACGGCGATACGATCGGGTACAGAACAGAGGCGTCCACGACATGGTATCTTATCGAGTATACGGATGACAGCGGCGTGCCGACAGGATACTATGATTTTTATAATGCTGTGACCGGTCATTATCTTACACCGCAGAAGGGCACCGCCCTTTCCGATCAGGTACTTGGCGTCCATATGAGCGGGAAGGAAAATGATGCCTACAGCACCCCTCTGGATGCGTGGGACAATAAGGAGAAAGTCTATTACGCACTGGCTGCGGATATCGAGAACAGAGTGCTTTATTCCGGAACGGAACAGGAAGCGGCAGAGTTTTCCTTTGCGGAACCCGCCGTATTCGAAGCAGATGAGCTTCATGAAGTAAGCACGGTCGACAGCCGCAGCAACGGCATCTCCATCGACATGTATAATTTCAAGAGCAGGGAAATGATGAACCTGTTCAACAACGATGTATGGTATCAGAACGGAGAATTCAAACAGGGACTTCTGAAGCCTGTTCTCGGCGCAGACGGTTTCCCGGTCTCCGCGACAGGCCGCTCTTTCTCGGAGATCTACAACAGCAGCAATAACAGAGGCAGCGCGAACCACATTTTCCTGAAGAGCGTTTACGACGCGACGGGATATTACGAATATGATGCCTTTAACAATTTCGCGGAATATGATCATACGACAGGGAACTTTAAGGTCTACGAGGAGATGGGTATTCCGAAGAACGGCGCAGGCGGATCCGTTTCCTCCTTCTACCGCGGCAATTTCCTGCCCTATAATCATCTTGATGTCACAAAGCCTGCCACCAATACAAGACTTTATGACAGCCTTTACGGCTGGGTCTCCCTTGAAAATCCTGTCTTTAACGACAAGATGTACCTCATGAAGGAGACGGTGGATTATTTCTTCGGAACCGTTATCAACGCCGAATTCATGCAGGCGGAGGACGGCAAGGATGTTCACGGGGCTCCGGTAGTCTACGAGTTCATGGGAGACGACGATCTCTGGGTGTTTATCGACAATGTTCTGACACTGGATCTCGGCGGCATCCACAGTGCGGTCTCCGGGTCGATCAATTTTTCGACGGGTACGGTTGATGCCGGCGGAATCAAGACCACTATAAAAGACTGCTTCCGAAATGCGGGAATCTTCCCGGACGGCACGGCCTGGGACGAAAGCCTGGTTTCTGATTACTTTGCGGGAGAGACTTTCAACGATTACACGAGCCATTCTTTCAAAATGATCTATCAGGAGAGAGGCGCAGGCTCTTCGACACTGAAAATGCGCTTTAATCTTCCTGTCGTGGAAAGAGGAACCTTTGCGGTCGAGAAGCAGCTTGCCGGGACCGGACAGACAAACTACGCAAATGTTCAGTTCGCGTATCAGGCTTTTGTCAAAGCAGACGGCGGGGACGTTGCCCTGTATCCGGGTCTGTATCTGTCCGAAGACGGAAATCCTTCTTCCGCGGACGACCCGAACGCACAGGCAGTCGGTGCCTTCTACGAGAGCAGCGGAGCAGAGCTGCCGTTCTATGACGATGCGTCGATCGCCGGAAAACAGTACGATCATGTATTCTATCTGAGACCGGGCGAAGCCGCGGTATTTTCCGGAATTCCGGAGAATGTCCCCTATTATGTCAGAGAAATCAACGTAAGCGGCGCTTATTATGATACTGTAATGATCAATGACGCCGATATGGGCGGGGAAAACGGCTTCTCGGAAGATGAAAATATCACGGCGACCAGCAGCGAGAAGACCATCCGTCAAAGACAGAGAGTTCTTTTCATCAACCGCTGTTCCAGCGCCAATATGAAAGACCTCCGGATCACAAAACATGTGGATAACCCGGTCGATGACGGAGCGGAATTTGAATTCCGCATTATGCTCGAGGGAGCGGACGGAAAACTCAACTATTACAGCCGCGGAGAGTATTATCTCGTCAAAGCGGATGTAAATACCGGGGAAGAGCATTATTACTCCTATGTGAACGGCGTTCTGACGGACCTTGGCACTGAGCCTGCCGTCTGCAGCGTATCCGGGCAGTTCGGGACGATTGCGGGTATTCCGGACGGGTTCACGGTTGTGATCAGAGGACTTCTTGCGGATACTGATTTCTTCGTTGAAGAGATCCGAAATCCCGCCGGTTATGAAATGATCGCCAAGAATCTGAAAAACGGTTCTTACGATACCGCGGAGATCGAAGGAGCGGACGGAAGGATCAAACTTCGCGAGAACGCGGAAATGACGATCGTAAACCACAGGTACAGCGTGATCCGCGCTGAAAAAGAATGGGTGAGCGATATTGAATTCACCTCTCACGGAAAAGTCCGGTTTGCTCTGTTCGAGAAAGATGAAAAAGGAAATGAGACGCCCGTTCAGGAGGGAGACATTCTGAAGAGTCCTGTCCTCGTTGAAATGAGCGCTCCGGATACGCCGGTATTCTGGGAGCTGGAGCTTCCGGCAGAGCAGACACTTGACAATTATGTTGTAAGAGAAGTGACGGTTAAAGAAGACGGTTCCTTTGAACCTGCTGCCGAGGGCGGAATGGTTACGGTTTCCGAAGAAAAGCCCAAGGAGGCAGAGGCATCAGAAGAAAACAGCTATACTGTTTCCTATCAGTCCGGAGACAGTTCCGTGAAGGAGAAAGATTCTTACAGGATCTTTGAGCGCACGGATACCGTTATCAACACGTTGTATACCGAGCCGGAAGGCACCGCGTTGCCGCATACCGGCGGATCGGGGACGGGACCGTTCCGGACTGCGGGAGCATTACTTATTGTTATTGCAGTATTCCTGTTCACTTTGAAACATTACCGGGAGAAGGAAAACTGATTCCCGGATAAAACATTACCTGATAATTTCCTATGTATTAAGTTTTCATGTACTAAAAATCAGTCGCTATGTATGATTCAGTAAAAACTATATTGCAAAAAACAGTTTCACTGGATATAATTATATAGGTTTAACTGAATAACGGACAGCGAAATAAGTTCTGCGTATGCAGATTAATAGAGAAACCGGTGGGAATCCGGTACGATCCCGTCACTGTGATAGGGAGTGCTTCAGCAGGAATGTCACTGAGAGATTTTCTCTTGGGAAGGCGCTGGGCGCGGTGATCTTAAGTCAGGAGAACTGCTTATTTCAAAATAGCGATTTCATACGGTGTATATGAAAACTATTGCATAACAAAGGATTTGCATCAGGATCCTTGGTTCTTTTTGTGATAAAACTCTTTTACGTATGGCGCATGCTTATGTAAAAGAGTTTTTTCTATCTGCCGGCATCCCGCTACTGCCCGATTTTTCAGCGTAACAGAACATGTGGGATTTGAAAGGAGAAAACATGAGAAAGAACGTGAAAAAACTGATTGCATTAGCCTGCAGCACGATCATGGCTGCCGGACTTCTTGCAGGCTGCGGCGGAAGCGCTGCTTCTACAGCAGAGACCACAGAAAGTACTGCGGCTGAGACCACTGAGAGTGCTGCGGCTGAGACCTCCACAGGCGGAGGAAAGGTTCTCAACTTCGGCGTGCAGATGTACAGCGACGGTCTGATCGACCCGACCTCACAGACGAACACCGCATGGAACTGCATGCGTTTCGGCGTAGGTGAGTGCCTCTTTAAATTTGACGACAGCATGGTCCCGGGACCGTGGCTCGCTGAGAAGTGGGACACGGAAGATTATACGACATGGGTGATCACGCTGAAGAGCGGCATCAAGTTCTCTGACGGCTGTGACATGACGGCATCCGCTGTTGCAGCATCTTTCAAGAGAATGCTTGAGACCGGTCCGAACGGCTCCTCCACACCGGAAAAGTTTGTCCCTTACGAGACAGAGATCACTGCGGACGATGAAGCAAATACAGTTACCTTTGTTCTTCCGGCAGCCAATCAGAACTTCATCGGAAACATCTGTTATCCGGTCTGCGAAGTCATTGACGTGGAACACACGGAAGACTGGAACAATAACTGCATCGGCACAGGCCCGTACAAGGTCGTATCCTTCCAGGATCAGGTCGGCTATGAGATGGCCAAAAATGAGAATTATTATGAAGATGTTCCCTATGATACCGTAAATATTATGTTCATGGGCGACGCCTCCGCAAAGGCGATGGCACTGCAGAACGGACAGGTCGACCTCGTTGAGAACATCACGAACGTTTCCGATATTCAGACACTGCAGGCGGATGACAATTATACCGTCGACATCGCGTCCGGTGTCCGCTGCGGTTTCGCCTGGATCAACTTCAATGGTATTCTCGCAAACGATACACTTCGTCAGGCAGTCCAGATGGCGGTTGATCACGATACGATCTGCCAGTCCAACACGATCGGCGGTCTTTACACGGCCGGCTATTCTGTACTTCCTTCTACTCTGGATTACGGTTATGATAAACTGACGAATACTTATCCGTATGATCCGGAAGCAGCGAAAAAGCTCCTTGACGATGCCGGTATTGTTGACAGCGACGGTGATGGTATCCGTGAACTGGACGGACAGAATATCAATCTGAAATTTGTATCTTACGAAAACAGACTTCTGAACGATTTCTCGGATGCGTTCACACTTTATCTCGCGGAGATCGGCATTGGCGTGACGGCTGACTACGGCAGCTCTGACGACCAGTGGAGCAAACTTGTTGCCGGCGAATACGACCTCAATAACAATAACTGGACAACAGTCGGAAACGGCGACCCGACCGAGTATATGGCGAACTGGTACAGCAAGGCCGAGGCAAACTACTGCGGTTACAAGTCTGACAAATATGATGCCCTCTATGAGCAGCTTCTTGCGGAATTCGACACCGAAAAGCGCGCAGATCTTATCCAGCAGATGCAGCAGGTTCTTATTGATGACGGTGCAGCGCTTGTTGACGGCTATTACAACAGCTCCATGATCTATTCCAAGAATGTCGGATACGCTCACATTCATACGGCAGACTACTACTGGCTGTCCACCGAGATCGTACCGGCGGAATAAACTGAACAGATCCCCCTTGGGGGCTTATATAGGAGTGAAATCTCTTATATACTGTTTAATGAACTTCATGTGGCAGCAGGAACACCCTGCTGTCACATTATGAGGTTATAATAAGTCATTTCATTTAAACATGCCGGTAATCCGGTATGACGACAGAGCTAAGTGAGGGAAAATGTCTTGAGCAGAAAAAAGATTATTTCCAGAATCATTCAGATCGTGATCGTCCTGTTCGGCATCAGTTTCCTGACGTTCCTGCTGACGTATCTTGCGCCGGGCGATCCGGCACAGATCATGCTGACATCGTCCGGCGTCATGCCGACGGAATCGGCGGTCGCGGAGCTGCGGGAGAGGATGGGCTTCAACGATCCGTTCTTTGTACAGTATTTCCGATGGCTCACCAATGCGCTGCACGGTGATTTCGGTACTTCATTCTCTTTGAATAAACCGGTCGTACAGCTTCTTTCGGCAAGACTGTGGCCGACGCTGAAACTTACGCTGTTTTCCATGATCCTTATGCTGATCATTGCGGTTCCGCTCGGCATGATTTCCGCCGTAAAGAAAGATACCTGGATCGACAATCTTGTCCGGGGCATCACGTTCTTCGGCGTTTCTCTTCCGAACTTCTGGGTCGGCCTTCTTCTCATGCTGTGCTTTTGCGTCAGGATCAAATATTTCCCTGTCATCAGTTCCGGAGGCGACTTCAAGAGCATGGTTCTGCCTTCTGTTACCCTTGCGATCGCCATGTCCGCGAAATATACGAGGCAGGTGCGCACCGCGATCCTGGAGGAACTGAGTTCCGACTATGTTGTTGGGGCAAGAGCAAGAGGCGTCAAGGAGTGGAAGATCCTCTGGCTGAACGTCTTCCCGAACTCCCTCCTTCCGCTGATCACGATGTTCGGCCTTTCCGTCGGATCGCTTCTTGGCGGAACTTCGGTCGTGGAAGTGATTTTCTCGTACCCCGGTCTCGGAAGCCTCGCCGTCGCGGCGATTACCTCCAACGACTACAACCTGATTCAGGGATACGTCCTCTGGATCGCACTGATTTATATGGTGATCAACCTGCTCGTTGATATTTCCTATAACTTCGTCGATCCGAGAATGAGACTGGCGAGGTGAGCGGCATGGAAAAGAAGAAAAACTTTTTTCTGAGATATAAACAGTTCACCTTTTTCGGGATTCTGGCAATCCTCCTGATCCTGATGGCGATCTTTGCCCCGGTAATAACAGGCGGCGTCGATCCGACGAAGGGCTCTTTAGCGGACGCCATTATCGCGCCGAGCAAAGAACACATTTTCGGAACGGATAAGATGGGACGCGATATTTTCACGCGTGTCGTTTACGGTGCGAGAGTATCACTTGTCGCCGCATTCGGCGTCGTGGGACTGTCTTTCCTGATCGGGACGTTCCTCGGGATCATTTCCGGCTATTTCCGCGGTATCGTGGATTCCATCATTATGCGAATCGCAGATATGATGGTCTCTTTCCCGGGTCTCGTTCTTGCCATGGCGATCGCCGGTATCCTCGGAGCGAGCATCCGGAACGCGATCTTCGCGATCTCCGCGGTGACGTGGCCGAAATACGCCCGACTGGCAAGATCCCTGGTCCTCAAGATCCGTGACCGCGACTATGTATCGGCCGCGATCGTTACAGGATCGAAGACGCCGTACATGCTGACCCGCTACATGCTCCCGAACGCGCTGCCGACGCTTGTGATCACGGCGGCGACAGATATCGGCGGCCTGATGCTGGAGCTGGCAGGCCTGTCGTTCCTCGGATTCGGCGCTGTTCCGCCGACACCGGAATGGGGCCTTATGCTGAGCGAGGGCAGAGCATACATGCAGACCGCTCCCTGGCTCATGGTCTTCCCCGGACTTGCCATCTTTGTAACCGTTGTTATCTTCAATATGCTCGGCGACGGACTGCGCGACATTCTCGACCCGCGCAGCGGCGAATGACAGGAGGTGGATAGTATGGCTATGTTAGAAGTCAAAGATATTACGATCTCCTATAAAGACCGCCCGACCGTCATGGATTTCTCCATGAGTATGGAGAAAGGCCAGATCGTCTCCCTCGTCGGGGAATCCGGATCCGGAAAGACGACTGTGATCCGCGCCATTTTCGGACTTCTTGCCGGCGGCGGCAGGGTCACGAAGGGCGATATTCTCTTTGAAGGAGAATCAGTCCTCGGCTATTCGGACGACAAGTGGAGAAAGATCCGGGGCACGGATATTTCCATGATCTTCCAGGATTCCGGCGCGATGATGAACCCCACGAAAAAGGTGGGCTCCGCGTACACGGAATATATCCGGACACACGAGAATATTTCCAAACAGGAAGCCTTTGCGAAAGGCGTGGAAATGCTCGAGCGAATGAGGCTCCCGTCCGGCGACAACGTGATGAGAAGTTATCCGTTCCAGCTATCCGGCGGCATGCGCCAGAGAGTCGGTATCGCCATGGGAATGACCTATCAGCCGAAACTCCTGCTCGCGGACGAGCCGACATCGGCGCTCGACGTCACGACGCAGGCGCAGATCGTCCGTCAGATGATGGAACTGCGTGACAAATACGGCACGAGCCTCATCGTCGTCACCCACAACCTCGGGGTCGCCTGCTACATGTCGGATCACATCGTGGTCATGAAGAACGGACGGATCGAGGATCAGGGAAGCCGAGATTATATGCTTCATGAATCAAAAAATGAATACACCCAGAAGCTTCTGGATGCAGTCCCGTCGATAGGAGGTATGCGGTATGTCTGATACGAATGCGAAGAATGTTGCGGCTGCCGTTCCGTCGACAGGGGAACAGGAGCTGTTTGATGAGAAAGATCTTATCCTGGAAGCGAAACATGTTACCCGGATCTTCCCGGCGGCCGGCGGAAAAAAACTGACTGCCTGCAATGATATCAATCTGAAGCTTTATAAGGGGAAAACGCTCGGCATCGTCGGTGAGTCCGGATGCGGCAAATCGACATTTATGCGTTTCCTGGTTTCGCTCGATGTTCCGACGGAGGGTGAGATCATTTACCGCGGAAAAGATATCACGAAGCTGAAAGGCGAGGAGCTCCGTCAGAACCGTCAGAATATCCAGATGGTCTTCCAGGATCCGACGCAGTCCTTTAACCCGAAAATGAAGATCCGCGATATCGTCTGCGAGCCGCTGCTCAACTTCAACCGGATCAAACCGTCCGAAAAGAACGAGACAGCAGCAAGACTGCTTGAAATGGTTGAACTTCCGGCGGAAATGGCGGACCGCTTCATGCACAACATGTCCGGCGGCCAGCGCCAGAGAGTCGCGATCGCCCGCGCGCTCGCGCTGGAACCGGAGATCATCCTGCTCGATGAGGCGACCAGCGCACTTGATGTGTCCGTTCAGAAGACGATCATTGAACTGATCACGAAGCTGCAGAAAGAAAAGGACATCACAATGATGTTCATCTGCCACGACATCGGTCTTATCCAGTCCTTCGCGCACCAGATCGCGGTCATGTACCTCGGCAATATCGTCGAAGTCATGCCCGGCGAGGATATCGGCTCCAAAGCGCAGCATCCGTATACCCGCGCGCTGCTGGATTCCGTGTTCGATATCAAGATGGACTTCA
>SVDL01000028.1 GCA_015057835.1 Lachnospiraceae bacterium | reverse complement strand
GATCGACGATTTCCTGTGGGGGAACTGGATGACCGTGCTGGTGGTCGGAACCGGCATTCTGCTGTCCATCCGTTTCGGTTTCCGCTATCAGAGAAAGATCGGATTCAACTTTAAGAACACCTTCGCGAAGATGTTCGACAAGGGCACCGGCGAAGGAACCGTCACCGGGTTCCAGGCGGCCTGTACCGCCCTTGCCAATACCGTCGGCACCGGCAATATCAGCGGTGTCGCTACAGCCATCGTGAGCGGCGGCCCCGGCGCGCTGATCTGGATGTGGATCTCCGCGTTTTTCGGCATGTCGACGAAGGCGTGCGAGATCATTATCGGGCAGCGGTACCGAGAACATTACAAAAAATCCATGAACGAGTACGTCTGCGACCGCTCTTTCGTGATGAAGAACGCTTTTGGCTGGAAGAAAGGTGCGGTAGTGCTTGCCGCGTTCTGCTTCATTTTCGGTCCCTGGACCTGCTGTGTGCAGACGGAAGCGGTGACGAGCTCCATGGAGCAGGCATTCGGCATTCCCAGTATTGTGTCCGTGATCGTCATCGGTCTTACCTGCATCGTCACGATCTGGGGCGGACTTAAAAGAATCTCCGCTGTTATGTCCAGAGCGGTTCCGATCATGGCTGTTCTTTACGTTATCATGGGTCTCGGCGTTGTGATCCTCAATTATAAAATGATCCCCGCCGTGATCGCGCTGGTCGTAAAGAGCGCATTTTCACCGGTGGCGGCAGCGGGCGGATTTGCCGGAGCGACGGTACGCGAGGCGATCCAATACGGCGTCGCGCGCGGCATGTACAGCAATGACGCGGGCACGGGCTACGGCATGATCGCCCACGCGAGCGCAAAGACCGACCACCCGGTCCGCCAGTCCCTGTGGGGCTGGGGCGAAGTTTTCCTGGATACGATGATCATCTGCTCCATCACCGCATTTACGATCATCATCACCGGTTCCTACATGGAGTCGGACGCCACTTCCGGCGCACTCACGACATACGCATTTACCTCCGCATACGGAAAGATCGGCGGCCAGCTCACGGCGATCGCCATCGCGGTCTTCGCCTGGACGACCATCATCGGCATGTACTATACCTGTGAGAAATCCGTCAACTACGCCTTTGGCGATACCCCGACAAACCGGAAAATGATGCCGGTCTACATGATCTATTACATGCTCCCCTGCGTCATTTTCTACAACATCCAGGCGGATGTGCTCTGGGCCTTCACGGACATCATTTCCGCGATGTACGTCCTGATCACGATCTTCTTCATCTTCGCGAAGCGCAAAGAAATCTTCCGACTCTTTGACGATTTCTGGAAGCGTTACGTACCCGCGCAGGAAAAGGGCGAAAATCCGCCGTTTGTGACGTATGACTGCGCGCAGGATCCGGAGAATCCTGTTTAAGGGAGACAGAGAATTGAGAGACAGCTCAGGCTCACCGCGCCGACCACGCCGCGATGCTGCAGTGGACAATAAACGGAATCTTGACGGCACGGCTCACGAGCTTGTTCAGCAGTGATGGACAAGAAAAGCAATTAATAGTACGAAGCTCACCCCCTTTGCAATAGCAAAAGTGGTGAGCTTCATTGCGATAATTTATATTCTTATCCAAACATCCTCTGATGGATGGTGAGTTTAAGGAAAATAGATTATAAACGAGTCCACTGCGCGGGAACAGCTGGTGAGACGAATCAAGAAAGACATCAAATGTGTCTAAGACTCCCCGAACAGCCGATATGTCATCTTAAGAATGACTTACTTTTTCTCGATAAGAATCGAACCCAGCACGCACACCGCGAGAAGGAACGGGTAATACAGGAACGGAATGATGGAAATACTGGAAATACCCGCCAGCGAAGCCGCAATCAGGAGCTGCGCGCCGTAGGGAATGATGCCCTGCATGATACAGGAGACCGTGTCGAGAAGCGATGCGGTCTTTTTCGGATCGATCCTGTATTCATCGCTGATCTCTTTTGCGATCGGCGCGGCGATGACGATCGCCACCGTATTATTGGCCGTCGCGACGTCCATAAGAGCGGTGAGAAGGGAAATGCCGAGCATGCCGCCTTTTTTGGATTTCGCGTGCTTCCGGATGAAGGCCAGGATGGCTGTGAATCCGCCGTGCGCCTTCATGAGAGAACTGATGGACGCGACAAGGATCGTGACGATCATTGTCTCAAACATGCCGCTCGTGCCGCTGCCCATTGCGGAAAACGCCGTGGAAAATGTAATCGTCCCGGCCGCTCCGCCGATCAGGAAAAACAGCAGAATGCCGATGCCGAGGACCAGAAATACATTCAATCCGAGCAGTGCGAGAATGAGAACGATAAAGTACGGAATCGCGAGCCAGATATTGAAATCATAGTGCGCGAGCTCGGCTGCCGGGTTGCGGAGCGCGTAAATGACAAGAATGATCGCTGTGATCAGCGCTGCGGGCAGCGCGATGAGGAAGTTGACGCGGAACTTGTCTTTCATCTCAACGCCCTGGGTTCTTGTCGCCGCGATGGTCGTATCGGAAATGACAGAAAGATTGTCCCCGAACATCGCGCCGCCGACCACGGTACCGATGATGAGAGGCATGCTGATGCCCGTGCTTCTGGCAACTTCCGCCGCGATCGGAACGAGAACTGTGATCGTACCGACGCTGGTGCCCATCGACATGGAGATCAGGCAGCCGATGATAAACAGTCCCGGAACAGCGAGGTTGCCGGGAATGATATCGAGCATGAGATTCGCCGTGCTGGACGCGCCGCCCGCCGCGGAGGCGAGGCCGCTGAACGCCCCGGCCATGAGGAAGATAAACAGCATGATGACGATATTGTCATCGCCGATCCCCTCCGCGCACAGATGGATCTTTTCATTAAAAGTAAGCGATTTGTTCTGGAGAAATGCCACGATCAGCGCGAGACCGAAAGCGACGACGACGGAAATGACATAGAAGCCCATCCGCCCCTCTTCCGGGCTGATGTACTCAAAATAAATACCGCTGCCCAGATAGATGATCAGGAATACCAGAATCGGCAGAAGTGCTTTTGCGTTAGGTTTGTGTTCTTTCATGACTGCCCCCTCAAATCAGAAAAATAGGCGGCCTGTGTCAGACCATAAGGTGCTGCACAGGCCGGCGAGAATCATTATATAAGATTTATCGGCAGTTTTCAATGGCACCGGCGGGGACGGTTCGCTTCGCCGGCCGAAAAACACTTCCTGATCCCCTGCAGATACTATATACTTGTATAAAAGAGAAAACCACAAACCGTTGAAAATGATCCGCATCAAAATCGCTATGTACGAACCCGCAGGAGGAAAAGCAATGGACCGTAATCTCATGAGAGCATATGTTGTAAAAGCCCCGTTCGAACTGGAAGAGAGGCAGGTGCCCGTGCCGGAGCCGAAGGAAGGCGAGGCACTGATCCGGATCGCCTACACGGGAATCTGCGGATCGGATACACACGCTTATATGGGACACGTCCCGACGATCAAAAAAGACGTGATCCTGGGCCACGAATACAGCGGCGTGATCGAGGAGATCGCGGAGGGATCGGAAAATCCCGCCGGCCTGAGGAAAGGAGACAAGGTGGTCGGGTGGATCGTGATCGCCTGCGGAAAATGCGACGCATGTCTTGGCGGCCATACCAATCTGTGCCGGCATCTCAAATGCTACGGCTCTCAGACAGACGGAACCTTCCGGGAGTTTATCACAGCGCCGCTCTCCATGCTCTATAAGATCCCGGATGACGCGGATCTGCGCTTCTATGCGCTGACGGAACCGATGGCGGTCGCCGTATACGCCGTCCGGGAATGTCCGGTCCAGCTGGGCGATACCGTCCTCGTCATCGGAGGCGGCGCGATCGGCGCATGCACCGCGCTCTCGGCACGCATGGCGGGCGCTTCCAAAGTGGTCGTCGCGGAAATTGCCCCTGCGAAAATAGAAACGATCCGGAAACTCGGCTTTGAAGTGATCAACTCAAAAGAGGAAAATGCGCTCGAACGGGTCAGGGAACTGACAGACGGAAAGGGCTTCCACTGCGTCTTCGAAGCGACCGGCCATCCCTCCGGCTACGAGCTCCTGACCAAAGCCGGCTGTTATCGTGCGAAGGGCATGAACATCGGTCAGAACTGGGGACCGTCTCCTCTCATTACACGCGATATCATGGAAAGGGAAATGCGGATCAAGGCGATCCGCATCCACCAGCAGTCCGTATTCGGCCTCACGGCGGCAATGTTCGCAACACTGCGGGAAGAAGTCAAAGCGGATATGTATTCTCTCATAACAAATGACTACGATTTCGATCATTTGAAGGAAGCATTTGACTTCGCCGCGAACGATAAAACATACTGCAAGATCATGGTCAAGGTAGGAAAATAAAAAACAAGGGATCGGTTCATCCGATCCCTTTGTGAAAATATTTTCAAATAGCTTTCCCTTATTCTCCGGAGCTACTTCCGCCAAAGGAGTCCGGAGACGCTTGTCTTCCGTCCTGAACAGCACATGTTTTGGGCTCCGGGGGACGACGCGCGAGCGATGAAGAGGGAGGGCGGGCGTCTGTTTAAGTCGTTTTTATTTCCATTTGAAAGTCCAAAGCCCGTAAATATAAAGCGCCGCAATGCAAAGCGGTACGAAATATTTGAAGACCGGCTTCATCCAGTTCTTTACCTTCATACCTTTGCCTGCATTTGCCTCTTCGATGAACTTATCCCAGCCCCAGCCGATCTTATAGCTGCAGAAGAGAGAGAAGATCAATGCGCCGAGCGGCAGCAGGTTCGTGCTGACGATGAAATCCCAGAAATCCAGCCATGCCGTTCCTTCCGCAAACGGCTGGAAATGCAGAACGCTGTAACCCAGAGCGGTAGTCAGGGCGAGCAGGGAAATGCCGATGCCGCAGACGAGACACCCCTTCGGACGGCTCCATCCGGTCAGTTCACGGACGCAGGCGAGAATGTTCTCAAATACCGCAAGGACGGTGGAAAAGGCCGCAAATACCATGAACAGGAAAAACAGTGTTCCCCAGATCCGGCCTCCGGCCATGTTGTTGAAGACGGTCGCCATCGTATCGAAAAGGAGCGACGGTCCGGCATTGACTTCGATGCCGTAGGTGAAGCAGGCCGGGAACATAATGAAGCCCGCCATGATCGCCACAAAAGTATCCAGAATGATGACGTTGACGGATTCACCGAGCAGAGAGCGCTCTTTTCCGATGTAGCTGCCGAAGATCGCCATAGAGCCGATGCCGATGCTGAGCGTGAAGAACGCCTGATTCATCGCGCCTACGATAACGGAACCGTTGATCTTGGAGAAATCCGGAACCAGATAGAAGGCAAGCCCTTCTTTTGCGCCGGAAAGGAGGGCGCTGTGGAAGGCAAGGATGATCATCAGAACAAACAGCGCAGTCATAAGATATTTGGTGACGCGCTCAAGGCCGCCCTGGAGATCAAAACTGAGCACCAGGAATCCGACAACGACGGCGATCAGCATGTAGACAACATTGACGGTCGGATTGGTGATCATGGTGACAAATCCGAGATTCTGCGATTTTCCGGTCAGGAACATGACAAAATAGTAGATCATCCAGCCGGTAACGACCGTATAGAACGCCATCAGGCAGATGTTGCCGATAAATGCCAGAATGCCGTGGATATGCCATTTCTGACCGGGCTTTTCAAGCTTCTGGTACATTTTGACGGGACTTGCCTGTGCCGCGCGGCCGACTGCAAATTCCATCGTCATCGCCGGAAGTCCGAGAAGGAGCAGGCAGAGGATATAGACCAGTACAAAACCGCCGCCGCCGAACTGACCGGCCATCCATGGGAA
Source organism: Lachnospiraceae bacterium (assembly GCA_015057835.1). Taxonomy (GTDB): domain Bacteria; phylum Bacillota; class Clostridia; order Lachnospirales; family Lachnospiraceae; genus Chordicoccus. The sequence goes on along the minus strand of SVDL01000028.1, from coordinate 17,176 downwards.
TTTCCATACATTGCCGCAGCCGATCGCACAGCCTGCGCTCAGCATAATGAAGCCGAGACGGCTTCCGAGTTTATCTCTTCTGTTTTCCATTATTTGTTTCCCCCTTTAAAACAGATACTGTTTATTATATAGACGAATCGCCAAAAATCAATAAAAGTGTTAAAATTTAGAATACAGGGAGCCAAAGAGAACAGTGCCTTCCGGGTCACTGGGGATCAAAGAGAACCGTCCCCATTGGATCCCTTGAACTGTTTTTCTGCCAGAAAGCGAGGCACAAAGTATGCTTGAAAATGTAAAAGACCTTCTGAAAGACAAAGTCATCGTGATCAGCGGAGGTACAAAAGGTGTGGCAAAGGGCGTCGCCATCGAAGCTGCCCGCCAGGGCGCTGACGTCGTGATCAGCGGCAGGGATACCGAGGCGGCGGAAAAGGTGCTGAAGGAGATCGAAAATGCCGGCAGACGAGGCCATTTTGTGAAGCTGAATCTGAGAAATCCGGAAGACTGCGCAAGACTGTTTGATGAGACCATGGAGAAATTCGGGAGAGTGGACGGATTCCTGAATTACGCCGGGACGACCCCTGCCAATTCCCTGGAGGATGAGAATCCTGATCAGTTCAACGCCGTGTTCGACATCAATGTGAGAGCGGCATTTTTCTGCGCGCAGCACGCCATCCGCTGCATGAAAAAAAGCGGAGGAGGATCGATCGTCATGATCGGATCGCCCCACGCCTGGTGCGGACAGAAGGACCGCGCCGCCTACTCCGTGTCGAAAGGGGCGGTCCTCACACTGACGGAACATATTGCACATCATTATGCGGAAGATCAGATCCGCGCGAATTTCGTCACCATGGGCTGGACGCCGACGGAGGGAGAACTCGCACTTCGGGCTTCCCAGGGAATGACTCCCGAAGAGACCCGCGCATGGGCGGCATCTTTTATTCCTTACGGCCGCATGACGGAAGTGGAAGATCAGGTGCCCGGTATCCTGTATCTCCTCTCGGATTATTCTCAGATGACGACGGGCGCGAACCTCCGGATGACCGGTGGACTGTATTTCTGATTAATAATTGATTAATAATACAGAGGATATGACAGGTTTCAGGAGGATCAACGCATGCTGCAGGCAAAGAACTGTACTCTGAATCTGCCGACAGGGACGGTCGATTATATTCGTTTTGGCAGCGGTCAGAAAACACTGGTCATGATTCCCGGTGTAGGTGACGGATTGAAGACCGTAAAGGGCATGGCGCTGCCATTTGCTTTCCTGTACCGGAGTCTGGCGAAAAAATTCACTGTGTATGTCTTCAGCAGAAGGAGGATCCTCTCTCCGGATATGACGACAAGGGATATGGCGGAAGACCTGAACAGCGCCTTGGATGCGCTGGGACTGTCGAGAGTCTCGCTGGTCGGCGTTTCCCAGGGCGGCATGATTTCCCAGTGGCTGGCTATTGATCACCCCGAAAAAGTGGAAAAGCTGGTGCTGACCTTGACGCTGAGCCGTCCGAATGATGTGGTGAAAGACGTGATCGACAGATGGATCAGGATGTCTGATCATAACGATTACAAAGGCATCATGCTGGACACGGCGGAGCGCTCCTATTCGGAAAAACGCCTGAAACAGGCGAGAGCGGAATACCGGCTGCTCGGAAGCATCGGGAAGCCGAAGTCCTTTGAGCGCTTTCGGATTCAGGCAGCATCCTGCGCGGCGCATGATACCTATGACATGCTGGATCGGATAAGCTGTCCCACGCTGGTGATCGGAGGGAAAGACGACAAAATCGTGACCGGACAGGCATCCGAAGAAATGGCGGAGCGGATTCCGGACTGCAGGCTGTACATGTACGATGGCCTCGGACACGGGCTGTATGAGGAGGCACCGGATTTTCTGAAGCGGGTGTCTGAATTCTGTGAGTAAACGTTTTTTGTGCCGCTGATCCGGTGTTTTTGCGAAAATGACACATTTAAAGGGATCTGAAACTGATAATTTAAAATACTATTCATATGCCCCGGCAGAAAGCCGGGGTTATTTTTTACTGCCTGCGCACAAAACGGCAGGAAATCCGTTATACATTTATGAAAAGACTTCAGGAAGGAGGGCGAATGTTGAATCTGGAAGACCAATATGACCGGATCTTCAAATATCTGTATTTTCATCTTCATGACAGACATGCGGCGGAAGATATGACACAGGAAGCCTTCCTCCGGTTTCTGGGAAGCAGAATGTACCGGGATGAAAACCGGCTGCTTCAGACGATCTGGTCGCTGCGGCCGAACGCGGTTCTGATGAATACGGGATTTGTGAATTACCGGCTGATCCGTCTGCCGGGATGTTTACTTCTGAACTACCAGGCGGCACCGGAGATCTATGTCATCATTTCCTTCGCGGTATTTGCCATCGGTCGATGGAAATACCGGAGACTGCAGGTGGGAAATCAATAGCCGGGAAATTGCCGGCTTTTTTTTATTTACGGGGAAACGGTATATTATTATAATGACTGCAGCACAGTATTTTCCTGAGGTGAAATAAAAATGGTTCGTATACTGTTTGTCTGCCACGGCAATATCTGCCGATCCCCGATGGCGGAATTTATCATGAAGGATATCGTAAAGAGAGAAGGCTTCCCGGATCAGTTCCGGATCGCTTCCGCGGCGACCAGCACCGAAGAGATATGGAACGGTGTCGGAAGCCCGATTTACGGCCCCGCGCAGCGTCAGCTGCAGCAGCACGGGATCGATTATGATAAAAACAAGCGGGCGAGACTTCTTGAGAGGCGGGATTATGACCGCTTTGACCTGCTGATCGGCATGGATGAGAGAAACCGCAAAAACATGCAGCGGCTGTTTCGCGGCGATCCCGAAGGAAAAGTGAATCTCATTCTGGATTATACGGATCATCCGAGGGAAGTCTCCGACCCGTGGTATACCGGGAACTTTGAGCGCGCGTGGGCGGATATTTATGAGGGGTGCGGGGCTCTGCTCCGTTATCTGCTGGAAAATGGTGGTTTATAATTTTACAGGATCAACGAAAAAGCAGCTGTTCTTTTGAGAAACAGCTGCTTTTTTGCAGGCAGCAGAGGAATCGGATTATAATCAGTCCTTTGCAAGAGAGATAATGATCTCCGCGCAGGTGTCATATCCGAGAGCACCGCTGTCGAGCATGATGTCATAGTTGTGCCGGCTGCCGAAGTGCGAATCGGTATAGGCTTCGTAGTAGGCGCGGCGGGCGCGTTCCTGACGGTGCATGAATTTGGTCGCCTCCGCGTTGTTGTCCGTATTGAGGTGCTGCTTGACCCAGGAGAGCCGGTGGTTCTCATCGGCGTACAGGAAGACGTTCAGCGAGTCAATGCCTGCTTCCCGGAGGATGATTTCCGCACATCGTCCTACGATGACGCAGGGGCCTTTCTTTGCAAGCTCGAGAATGATCCCCTTCTGGGCTTCAAAATAGTAATCTTTATACTCGAAAGAGATCGGGGTGAGATAGCGGAGAAAGCTTTCCGAGCGGGTGATCTCTTCTTCCGAATTCAGGATCTGCGCGTAGTCAAGATCCATCTCTTTTGCGGTCGCCCGGATAATATCCTTGTCATAAAGCTCGATCCCGAGCGCATCGGCGACCTTCTGGCCGATCGAATGTCCGCCGGCGCCGTATTCGCGGCAGATAGTAATGACTTTCATTTTTAACCCTCCTGATAAATGAACTTTACGCAGCGGCCGCGCTTCGTTTTGAGAGCAGAAGCTGGATCGCGACGACCGCACCGACAACGACAATGCCGATGATATCGGTGATTGTAGACGGATACATCAGAGCCAGACCGCCGGCAAGGATGACGACACGCAGGACGATTGGGATCTTCCTGAAGAGGAAGCCGTTGAGGCAGGCAGCGACGCCGAAGATACCGATGATCGATGTTGCCGCGATCTGGAGGACCTGCCACCATCCCGAAAGATTTTCAAATAGAAGGGCCGGACTGTAAGCAAAAATATAGGGGACGATGAAGGCCGCGATCGCCAGTTTCGTGGCGTTGACGCCTGTTTTCATCGGGTTGGACTTTGCTATCGCGGACCCGGCGTACGCCGCAAGCGCCACCGGAGGAGTGATATCGGCCACGATTCCGAAGTAGAACACGAAGAAGTGCGCGCATACGGCCGGAAGCCCCATCTTGATGAGGATCGGGGCGCAGGTGGAGGCCATGATGCAGTAGTTCGCGGTCGTCGGAACGCCCATGCCAAGGACGATGCAGCAGAGCATCGTGAGAAACAGGGCGATAAACACACTGTTGCGGCTGACGGCCACAATACCGGTGATCAGCTTGGAAGCAAGACCGGTAGCGGTGATGCAGCCCGCGATACAGCCCGCGACGCCGCAGGCTACGGCGACGGTGATGGTGCCTCGTCCGCCTGCTTCCAGGGAAGAGAGGATCGTATGCCCCGCCTCTTTGATCCCTTTCGCGACGAAAGAACTGCCCGCGCCGGCTGTTTCTTTCTCTCTCAGGAAAATGCCGGGAAGTCCGACAGCGATCGCTGCGACGATAGAGACGGCTGCCGCAAATGCCATCGTTCTTTTATTGGTGCTGACCAGCCATACGAGGATGATCAGCGGCAGAAGCAGATAGACCTGGGCGAGGAGCTTCTTCCAGGGCGTCAGCTGGGACTTCGGAAGTCCTTTCAGGTTCATTTTTTTCGCCTCCAGATGGACCGCGATGAAAATACCCGTGAAATAGAGGACTGCCGGAAGGATTGCTTTCAGGGCGACCTGCGCGTAAGGAATGCCCATGTACTCCGCCATGAGGAATGCCGCCGCGCCCATGATCGGGGGCATGATCTGTCCGCCGGTGGAAGCCGCGGCTTCTACCGCGCCGGCAAATTCCGGTCTGTAGCCGGTCTTTTTCATCATGGGGATCGTGACGGAACCGGTCGTGACCGTGTTGCCGACCGAGGAACCCGAGACCATTCCGCACAGAGCGGAGGAAATGACCGCGACTTTCGCGGGACCGCCTGCAGCCCATCCGGCCACTTTGTTCGCCAGATCGATGAAGAAGGCGGAAATGCCGGTGCGCTCGAGGAATGCGCCGAAGACGATAAAGACGACGATGAATTTCGCGCAGACCTGCGCCGGAGTGCCGATCACGCCGCCGGTAGAGAAGAACAGCGTGTAGATCAGTCTCTTAATGGGAAGCCCCGTTGCAAATGTATAGATCAGAAGAGCGCCGAGCACGCACAGGATCGGAACACCGACACAACGGCGGCAGAGCTCGAAAACAGTCAGAAGTCCGATGATGCCGATCACAGTGTGCAGGGTGGTCATCTTCGTCGCGCTGGTCAGCGTCCTCGAGAGGACCGGGTAACGGATCGCGTAGTAGAAGAAACAGGATGCACCGACAAGCATAATGACCCAGTCGTACCAGGGCATGCGGTTCGGCTTCACGTGGCGTTTGCTGGAGGGATAGTACAGATATCCCATGATGATCACGCCGCCGAGGAACAGCGTAAGCCGGATCTCGAGAGCGGCTGTACTGAAAAGCGTCGACCAGATGCAGTACAAAGAGAACAGGCACATCACGGCCGTGGTGATGGTTTTCGGCATTCCCGTCCAGATACGGGTGTTGGATTCCCTGTCATATTTTTTCATGACCTCGTCGATGTCGGAAGCCATGTCGGAACCGCCTGCGGGCGAGCTCTGTACGGTTCCGGGATCAGCCGCGGGATTTCTCTTATCGTCAGATAATGCCATGTCGATAACTCCTTTGAAAAATAGCCAGGCCTGACCGCATGTGTCCAGCCTGGCCGTTATTATTCGGTTACGGTTGAAAATGGATTATTTCGTTTTGACTTCGATGCCTTTTTCCTTGAAATACTTCGCAGCGCCTGCGTGATACGGAACGTCCGTGATGCTGGTAGCGAATTCAAGAGACAGCTCAGCGCCTTTTGCGTGCGCGGAGGTTACTTCATCGATGTTGTCGAAGACCGAGGAAACGAAGTTGTAAACATCGTCTTCCGCAACATCGTCGCGGGCGATGACGACAGCGCCGACAGCGACAGTCGTTACGTCTTCCGGTGTGCCGTAGACATCAGCCGGGATCGTGTACTTCGAATAGTACGGGGAGAGCTCGCAGAGCTTGTCAGCGTGTTCGCTGTCAAGGGAAACGAGATAGACCTGACGTCCGCCGGTCGCAAGGTCGGTGATCGCCGTTGTCGGGGCACCGGCAACGATGAAGGCTGCGTCGATCTTGCCGTCTTTAAGGTTGTCCGCGGAATCGCCGAAGTTGAGGTACTGCGCCTTGATGTCGTCTTCCGTGAGATCATAAGCGCCGAGAACGTCGAGAGCGTTGAAGTATACGCCGGAGCCGGAAGCGCCGATGGATACGTTCTTGCCCGCGAGGTCAGCGACGGATTTGATTTCCGGATTCATTGTGACGATCTGGACCTGCTCCATGTAGAGCGCCGCAGCGACCGAGAAGCTTCCTACCGCTCCGCTTTCAGCGAAGAGATTGGTTCCCGCATAAGCGTAGCTCATAACGTCGGACTGGCAGAATGCGAGCTGAACAGCACCGGCGTCAAGGTCTTCCACGTTAGCCTGGGAGCCGTTGCCGACGATTGCGGTGACCTGGGTCCCGGTCTTGTCGGAAACGTGCTGTGCAAGGACCGTGCCGAATGCATAATAAGTGCCGGACTCACCGCCTGTCGCGAAGGTGAGATTGCCGCCGGCTTTCGGAGCGCTCTCAGCGGTACTCTCTCCGGATGCTTCTGTGCTCTGAGAGGAAGCGGAGCTTCCGCAGGCAGCCAGAGAAAGGATCATGGCCGCGCTTAAAAGCAGTGCAAAAAACTTTTTCATAATGTTACTTCTCCTTCCAAAAAATCTGCATAAAAATGCATTAATACGGGAATTATACTCGATAATCTTTTTGATTTCAAGAAAATCGGGAAAAAAGCACTCTTTGAGGGCGCTGTCTAAGGGTAAAGATGCATCAAATAAAGCCGGAAAACTATGATCCTCTGATTGCGTTTCCTGCGGCACAATGGTAAAATCAGTATTGTAAAAACATAGCGCACCTCACCGCGAGGTGCGCTTTTTTGAAAACAGGAGAGCATTCACGGAGTAAGTATTTAATAGTGAAGATTCTCATAACGAGAGCATTTTTCAAAAGAAAGGGAGCAGTACCATGAACATGGACCATCTCACGGAAAGGACGGAAGGCTGGTATCCGGACTGGGTCGAGACGGAGCCGGAAAGAGAAGTGATCTTTAAACTGGCGAAGACGATCACCTCGCGGATCCCGTATCATCTCGGCCTGAAGAAACTGACTAAATACGATCCCGAGTACTGGGCGCTCGCGGCCGTACTCACGGACGAAGAGGCTGCGCTTGCCCTGTCGTTCGGCGGCATCCGGAAGCCGAAGACATTCAAGGAGCTGCAGACGATTACGGGGATCGATCCGATCCGCCTGCAGGAGCTGCTGGATCACATGAGCTGGATCGGCATCCTGGAGTACAATAAGGAAAATCTCGACGGCAAGAACCCGCATAACGAGAAGCGCTGGCATCTGCCCATGTTCGTTCCGGGATCGGCGGAGTTCATGAACATGAATCCGGACGTTCTCGAACAGCATCCGGAGATCGGCATGTTCTTCAATTATATGACCCGTCTGCCGCTCGAGAAGATCACGAAAATGGTGCCGCCCGGCGGCGCCGGCATCGGCATGCACGTCATTCCGGTGGAGAAAGCGATCGCGATGGAAAATCACACCGCGAGCGTCGAACACATTTCCCACTGGCTTGATAAATATGAGGGCAAATACGCCGCATCGCCCTGTTCCTGCCGCCGCAGCCGCAAAACGTTTAATGAAGGCTGCGCGGATGATCCGGAGGGCTGGTGCATCGCGATCGGCGATATGGCGGACTACGTCGTGGAGACGAACAAGGACGGCCACTATCTGACGCGGGCGGAGGTGATGGAGCTTCTGCAGAGGGCAGAGGATAACGGATTCGTCCATCAGATCACCAATATCGACGGGGAAAATAAGATCTTCGCGATCTGCAACTGCAATGTCAACGTCTGCTATGCATTGCGCACCTCGCAGCTCTTCAATACCCCGAACATGTCCCGCTCCGCCTATGTCGCGCATGTCGACAAAAAGAACTGCGTCGCCTGCGGACGCTGCGTGGAATTCTGCCCGGCCGGCGCTGTGAAGCTCGGACAGAAGCTCTGCAGGGCGGACGGCTCGGAAGTGCAGTATCCGAAGCACCTTCTGCCCTCGGACAAGCCGTGGGGACCGGAGGACTGGGACTGGGATTATCGCGACAACAACCGCAAGAACTGCTACGACACCGGCACGGCGCCCTGCAAGACCGCCTGCCCGGCGCACATCGCGGTAGAGGGCTATCTCAAGATGGCTTCCCAGGGACGCTATCAGGAGGCGCTCGCTCTTATTAAAAAGAACAATCCGCTCCCCGCGGTCTGCGGACATGTCTGCAACCGGCGCTGCGAGGACGCCTGCACAAGAGGCACGATCGATCAGGCGCTCGCGATCGACGAAGTCAAGAAATTCATCGCCATGCAGGATCTGAACGCGGAGACCCGCTATATCCCGAAGAAGGTCGTTCCGAAGTGGAATTCGGACTCCTTCGACGAGAAGGTCGCCATTATCGGCGCCGGCCCGGCAGGACTCAGCTGCGCGTTCTACCTCGCGGAGAAGGGATATCGCCCGACTGTATTTGAAAAGAATGAAAAGCCGGGCGGCATGCTGACGTACGGCATTCCTTCCTTCAAACTCGAGAAGGACGTCGTCGCGGCGGAGATCGATATCATTAAGGAAATGGGTGTGGAATTCAAATGCGGCGTGGAAGTCGGCAAGGATGTCACGATTGAAGAACTCCGCGCGCAGGGCTACAAAGCATTTTACATCGCGATCGGCTGCCAGGGCGGCAGAGGCGTCGGCGTCCCCGGGGAAGATGCCGAAGGCGTGGTCTCAGCGGTGGACTTCCTGAGAGAAGTGCTCGCGAAAGAAGCGTACGATGTGCAGGGAGATATCGTCGTCATCGGCGGCGGCAACGTCGCGGTCGACGTGGCGAGATCCGCGGTCCGTGCCGGCGCATCGGCAAAGAACGGCACCGGTGAAAACGGAGCGGCGGCGGTCTCCATGTACTGCCTGGAGACGAGGGACATCATGCCGGCGTCCGACGAGGAAGTGGCGGAAGCGGAGGAAGACGGCATTTCCGTAAACTGCGGCTGGGGCCCGAAAGAGATCCTGACAAAGGACGGAAAGGTCTGCTGCATTGTCCTTAAGAAATGCACACGCGTTTACGACGACGAACACCGCTTCAGCCCGGAATATGATGAAAATGACACGGTGACGGTCGACTGCGCGCACGTGATCCTCTCCGTCGGACAGAGCATTCTCTGGGGAGACCTCCTTAAAGACACAAAGGTGGAACTCGGCAGAGGAAACGGAGCTGTCGCGGACAGCCTGACTTACCAGACGGCGGAACCGGATATTTTTGTCGGCGGCGACGTCTATACGGGACCGAAATTCGCCATCGACGCGATTGCGGCCGGCAAGCAGGGCGCGATCTCGATCCACCGCTTCGTACAGCCGCGCTCGTCGCTTACGATCGGCAGAAACCGCAATGACTTCATAGAATTTGATAAGAAAAACATCCGTCCGGAAAGCTATGACAATTCGGCGAGACAGATCCCGGGAATCGACGCCCCGAAAGCGGGAAAGACTTCCTTCCGCGACGCGAAGCTCGTGTTCACCGAGGAGCAGGTGAAAAAAGAGACCGCGAGATGCCTCGAGTGCGGCGCGTCTGTGGTCGATGAGAACAAATGCATCGGCTGCGGCGTCTGCACGACCAAATGCGAGTTCGACGCGATCCATCTGTTCCGGGAGAGACCGGAATGTTCGGAGATGCATATGTCAGAGGAAAAACTGAAATATGTCCTCGGAAACGGGGCAAAACAGGCCGTAAAGATTAAATTTGCGAACGGCCGGAAGATTCTGGCGGGAAAAAAGAAGAAATAACTGTTAATTTGTAGGATGAAAAAACCGCGTTTTCCATGGAAGACGCGGTTTTTTTTCATCGGACGGAAAGTGCCCTGCGCATGACGGCGGGAAGAAAACCACCGGTCTGCAGGAAACGGAAAAGCGGCAGTTATTCGGCGGAAATGCGGATTCCCTGAGGCAAAAACCCAAAAAAACGCGGAAATTCAACAAAAATTGCTTCGTACAGATTGTATGATGGACAGACGGGAAATATGAATATGTTGTGGCATTTCCATTTGAAAATGAATCTGATACACTAAAATCGTCCCGAAAGGGAATTGAAAACAGGAAAAAGAGCGCATTTTCAAGCGGATACTACAGTTTGTAGCACGGAATTCTCTAATTACGGATAGTCTGTTGGAGGGCCTGCTGAATTGACATCTGCGGTACTTCTGATAAAATAGACTCAGAGTGAGTAAATCGAATTATCTGTTTTTGAACAGAATGTCGAAAGCACAAACCGGAGGGAATTTTATGATTATTATTGGCGAGAAAATCAACGGCTCTATTCCGTCTGTAGCGGAAGCAATCGCAAATCGTGACGCAGAGTTCATCAAACAGCGCGCGATCGTACAGGCCGAAGCAAACGCAACTTTCATTGACTGCTGCGCGTCCGTTCCGGAAGCGGAAGAAGTGGAAACACTGAAATGGATGATCGGCTGCATTGAAGAAGTTACGGATCTTCCGATTTCCGTGGACAGCCCCAGCGCGGATGTTCTGACAGAAGCATATAAGTTCTGCAGCCGCCCGGGTCTCTTTAACTCGGTTTCCGGCGAAGGCGACAAGATCGACAAGATCTTCCCGATCATGGCTCAGCCGGAGAACAAGAACTGGCAGGTCATTGCACTTCTTTCGGATGACACAGGCATTCCGAAGACCGCTGCTGACAGACTTCGCGTTTTCGACAAGATCATGGCGAAAGCGAAAGAATACGGCATTGCTCCGAACCGCATTCACATTGATCCCCTCGTCGAGATGCTCTGCACTTCCGAAGACGGTATTGCACTGAATATCGAAGTTATCTCGAAGGTACGTGAGATGTATCCGTCGATCCACATCACGGCTGCGGTCAGCAACATTTCGTTCAACCTTCCGGTCAGAAAGCTTGTCAACCTCGGATTCACTGTTCTCGCAATGAACTACGGTCTTGACAGCGCGATCCTTGACCCGACGAACCGCGATATGCTCGGCCTCATTTACGCAACGGAAGCTCTTCTCGGCATGGATGACTATTGCATGGAATACATCGGCGCTTACAGAGAAGGCCTGATCGGTCCGAAGAAGTAAGAAAGAAACCGAACGGAGCGAAACGCTTTACACAGATATCGATCCGCACAGGCGGTTGATATAGCCGGAAAACGGCAGATATAAATAAAAGAGTTCCATTAGATTTGGGAGGAAAAAATCATGAGTGCTATTTTAGAAGAACTGGCTGGCCTTGTTGCTGCAGGTAAAGCAAAAATCGTTCCGGGCAAAGTACAGGAAGCTCTGGATGCGGGCGAGACTCCGCTTGATACCCTTAACTGCATGATCGGCGCTATGGACATCGTCGGTGAGCGTTTCAAAAACAACGAGATCTTCGTTCCGGAAATGCTGATCGCTGCAAGAGCCATGAAGAAAGGCGTTGACGTCCTTAAGCCGCTCCTCGCTGAAGAAGGCGGAGCCAATGCAGGCAAAGTTATCATCGGCACGGTCGCCGGCGACCTTCACGACATCGGCAAGAACCTTGTTGCCATGATGATCGAGAGCGCAGGCTTCGAAGTCATCGACCTCGGCGTTGATGTTCCGGCTGAGAAGTTCGTAGAGACCTACAGAGAGAATCCGGATACCAAGATCATCGCCTGCTCTGCTCTTCTTACAACCACGATGCCGTCTCTTCGCGACACGGTTGCCCTGATCAATGAACAGGACTTCCGCGGCAACGTCAAGGTTATGATCGGCGGCGCTCCGATCACTGCTGAATTCGCAGCGGAAATCGGCGCTGACGCTTACACCGAGGACGCTGCTTCCGCAGCTGCCAAAGCAAAAGAGCTGGTTGCTTAATGATTTGATTTTTAATAAAAGACTGCCGCACGAAACTGCGGCAGTTTTTTTTTGAAGATTGCACACCTTCTGCATATAGGTTAAGATATTGGTATGAGTACGATTACATTTATCAATGAAAACAAGACCGTTCACGCGGAAAAGGGTGAAAACCTTCTGATCCTCATGCGGAGGGCCGGGTTTGAGCCGGACGCCCCGTGCGGAGGAAACGGCAAATGCGGCAAATGTAAAGTGACTCTCGGGGACGGCAGCACCGTGCTGGCATGTCAGACGAAAATAGAAGGAGATCTGACGATTACGGATATTCACGGAACGCCGCAGGACGCGCAGATCCTTATGGACGCCTCGATCCCGGAGGGAAAAACCGCCACGGTGACAGAGACGGAAGCCGGAAACGAAGCCTCGGAAGAAGCGCCGTCGACAGGCCCGATGCTGGAAGAGCGGAAGGTTTTCGTGCGTCCGTGCCCGAACGGTGAGAGTATCTCCGACTGGACCCGGTTTGCGGAAGGGGTCGGAAAAAATGTGAGAGTCAACCCTTATGTTTCCTCCAAAGTCGGCAGAATGGCGAGGGGAAACAAGGGCACTGTCTATGCGGTTCTGTTCGGCGGAGAAGTCATGGACGTCTTCCCGGAGAGCAGGGATCTGTATGCGGCGGCATTTGATATTGGAACCACGACCGTAGCCGGTTATCTCCTGCGTCTCATCAAAGCCGGTGAAGAGGAGACGGAAAAAAAGACAGAACCGGTCGTCGTGACAACAGACAGCTGCATGAATCCGCAGGCGCAGTACGGCGCCGATGTCATCAACAGGGCTAATTACGCACTGGAGAACGGGATGGAGGAGATCACGGCGTGCATCCATGCCGCGATCCAGCGGCTGATCGAATCCATGGCCAAAAAAGCGGGCATATCGACAGAGGATATTTACCTGATCTCTGTGGCGGGCAATACCTGCATGCATCATCTGTTCCTCGGCATTGACGTGGATTCACTGGTACATGCGCCTTATAATCCGTCGGTATCGGATCCGATGATCCTGAGAACCTCGGATTATGAACTGAGCATTCACCCGGCGGGGAGACTGCTCATGCTGCCCAATATCGCCGGTTTTGTCGGCGCGGACACGGTGGCCTGCCTTGTTGCTACAGGACTTGCGGAGCAGGATGACTGGACGCTTCTCATCGACATCGGGACCAACGGAGAGATGGTGCTGGGCAGAAGACATAACATGGCTGCCTGCTCCACCGCGGCGGGTCCTTCCTTTGAGGGAGCGGGGATCTCCTGCGGTATGCGCGGAAGCGCCGGGGCGATCAGTAAAGTCGTCTGGGCGGAGGACCACTGGGAATGCGGCGTCATCGGAGACGGCAAAGCCCGCGGCATCTGCGGTTCGGGGCTGCTCGACCTCGCGGCGGAGCTCCTTCGGAGCGGCCAGATGGATGAGTACGGGGAGCTTGACGAGTCGCCGATCGTCCTTGCGGATGAGGAACACGGCGAAAACGGCAAGCCTGTCACTTTTGAGCAGAAAGACGTCCGCCAGCTGCAGCTCGCGAAAGCGGCGATCGCCTCCGGCGTACATCTCCTCGCGAAAAAGCAGGGCATCGAACTGGATGAGATCAAGACTGTCTGGCTCGCCGGCGCCTTCGGAAGTTTTCTTTCTCCGGTGAGCGCCTGCAGGATCGGGCTGATCCCGGAAGAACTGGACGGCAGAATTTCAGCGGTCGGAAACGCCGCAGGTGAGGGCGCGAAACTCGTTCTGATGGATGCCAGAATGTGGCGTTACGCGAGACAGCTCTCCTCGGAGGCCGGTTTTCTGGAGCTGGCGGCCATGCCGGAATTCCAGGACCGCTTTGTGGATGAGCTGATGTTCCCGGAATAATAAAGAGTACGAAAAATGAAAGTGCGGGGCAAATGGCAGGACGGCATTTGCCCCTTCTTTTGCGAAAGCGGAACAGGAAGAAAAAAGCATGTTTGATCTGGAAGAAATGATCCGAACAGGGAAAGAATGCGGGTTTACCCATGTGGCTCCTCTCCGTGCGGATACGATCCAACTGAATCCGGAGGTTCGGAAAATGTGCGAGAGCAACAGCTGCGGCATGTACGGCGCCAACTGGTGCTGTCCTCCCGGAATGGGGGAGCTGAAGCAATGTGAAGAGATCATCCGCAGGTATTCCGAGGGGATCCTTGTACAGACCGTTGGGGAGCTTGAAGACATGCTCGACGGCGAGACCATGATGGAAACGGAGGCTGCGCACAAGGAGCATTTCGACGAAATGCACAGGATCCTTCTTGGAAAGTATCCCCATCTCCTCGCCTGCGGCGCCGGGACCTGCACGCGCTGTAAAAAATGCACCTATCCCGATGCGCCGTGCCGTTTTCCGGAGAATCACTACGCCTCCATGGAGGCCTACGGCATGCTGGTGACCCAGGTCTGTCAGGCAAATGATCTGCCGTATTATTACGGTCCGTGTACCATCGCGTATACGAGCTGCTTTCTGCTCGGGTGAGATCCGGAGCAGCCCGGACCCCGGTCATGGGAATACAAAATGAATCATGCGGAGCGGAGAAAAACATCTGCTCCGCTTTTTTTGCGCTCTTTACGACAGTTTGAAGCACCAGAAAAGCCATAAATGCGGTGAAGAAGTCGAAATTGGTTGTGATTTCTGACGATTCATCGTACAATAAGTAGGAGTCGTGCTATGAGGTGATTTATGACAAGTCAACTGGAACAAGAGATTTTTAATGAACTGGCTGCATCCGTGGAGCTGGGACGTCCGAGGGACACGGAGAAGATTCTCGGAAGAGGAATCGAAGAGGGCGTATCCGTGAAGGACCTGATCCGCAATGGGCTTATGCCCGGCATGAGAAAGGTCGGAGCGGACTTCAAAGATGACGAAGCGGATATCCCGAAGCTGCTGTGCGCGGCGCGGGCGATGCAGAAAGGAATTGACGTTCTGCAGCCTTATCTCAAGGAGGGCGAAGACGCCCATATCGGAAAAGCGATCATCGGAACCGTGGAAGGAGATCTTCACGAAGTGGGAAAAAACCTGGTCGTGATCATGTTCCGTTCCGTCGGTTTTGATGTTGTGGATCTTGGCGTTGATGTCTCGGACCGTCAGTTCGTAAAAGCGGTGCAGGAGAATCCGGACGTCAGGATCGTCTGTGTCTCCTCCCTGCTCACTACGACGATGGCCGCTGTAAAAGAGGTGGTGCGAAAGATCAGGATCGCCGATAAGGAGAACAGGATCCGGATCATGGTGGGCGGAGGCTCGGTCACGGATGCATTTGCGAGAGAAGCCGGCGCGGACGCCTATACGGAAAATGCAGTCGACGCCGCGGAACTCGCCCGCGCGATCATTTTCGGGACGGAAGAGGAAGCCGCGAAAAAGATGGAAAAGGTCATGCTCAATAAAAAGATCAGAGCAGGAGAGTCTGAATGAAACTGACAGGAAGTATTCTGATCGATTACCTCCAGGGATACTATACGATTGATTTTCATAAGGGCACAGAGGACACGGGATGGCTTTCCGGACCGCTCCTTTATCATGCCGGCGATGAACTGCGGAAAGGCTGGGTCTACGTGATCGGGCCGGAACATGATCCGGCTTCCTTTTCTTCATATTTTGAGAGACGGAAGCATCATGCGGATGATGAACAGGAAAAGAAAGAGAAGTGCATGCTGATCTTTACGGCGGGCGACAGGAAAGCAGCTGCTGCCTGCCCGTGCGCCGTTTGTCTCAAAGAAGCTCCCGATGCGGGCGCGGTCATCAATACGCTGGTGCAGGCCTTTGCGGTCTACGAGGAGTGGGAGAACTCTCTTCTTGAAGTGCAGTACCGTCTGGGAACAGTGGAAGAGATGCTGAAGCTCTCTCTTCCGGTGTTCAAGGATCCGCTGCTTATACTCGGTAAAGGACTTCTGCTGGTCTCCGTCGTGAGTGAAGAGGAAGAAGGCGGAAAAGCCGGCATGTTTGTGCCGGGGAGAGAGCGCATGGATATCATCAACGCGATGATCCAGGACGCGGAATTTTCCAAAAACAGGAAAAGCACCTACAGCTACTGGGGGCCGGAATACCTCCTCGGATTCCGCACGATCTGCTGGAATGTCATGCGGAACGACGAGCCTCAGTACACCCTGATGGTCGTGGAGGAGGGACACACGCTCACCGAGGCGGACAAGGATATTCTCTCGATCCTGGGGTTCCACATCAAATTTGTTCTCTATTATCATGAAGGCAACCGGAACCGCTCGGACGGCGGCCTCGGCAAGGTCCTGAAACGGATCCTGGAGGACCGCACCTACGATTATATGGAAGCCAGCCGGCATCTGGCCGAGTCGGGATGGATGGAAAATCACCGTTATATGTGCCTCCTGTATCAGCTGACCTATCTTGATCAGAAGAGCCTGCCTGTGGTGAATATCTGCCGGTTCATGGAGGAGCAGTATCCGTACTGCTGCAGTTTCTCCTACCAGGATGAGATCATTACCTTTTTCAATCTGACACAGGCGCAGCTGGAGGAGGAAGAGATCCAGAATCAGCTGAAACCGTTCATCCGGGACAGCTATCTCAAAGCAGGATTTTCAAGAAGTGTGGAAGGTCATATGGACCTGCGCCGTCAGTACGTGCAGGCCAAGATCGCACTGGACGTCGGCAGCCGCCGGAATCCGTACCAGTGGATCCACTACTTTGACAGGGTCGTGCAGCCCTATATTATGGAGCAGATCACGAGAAGGCTCCCGGGACCGATGCTCGTCCACAAAGGGATCCTCCGGCTGCAGGAATCGGACCGCACCCAGAATACGGATTATATGAAGACGCTGAAAGTCTACCTGGACAATCAGCAGAACGCGACCCAGACCGCCAAAGAGCTCTATATCCACCGCAGTACGTTCCTGTACCGCATGGAGAGGATCACGGATCTTCTTGAGTGCGATCTGCAGGACCCGGAGGAGGTGCTGTACCTTAGCCTCTCTTTCCGTATACTGAATTATAAAGGATAGAAGAGAAAGAATAATCCGGTAAACAAAGGGCGTGTGAAAAAACGATAGTTTTTTCATGCGTCCTTTTTATTTTGGGGAAAACGCAGTCATTTCAATTGAAA
>SVDL01000027.1 GCA_015057835.1 Lachnospiraceae bacterium | reverse complement strand
TCAAAGGAGCTGCCGCATCAGAAAAAATGCGGCAGCTCTTTTTCAAAACTGTATTTCCTCCCTGTTAGACCAGACCTGGTCATAATACCCCATATACTGGGTGATCGTAAAGACAAGCGTATGTCCCGCATTCTCCGGGTACGCCTCCGGCCTCTTCAGGAACACTTTCACATTGTAAAATGTCACAGTGCTTCCGTCCCCCAGAGAGCCGTCAAAAGTATCCACTCTCGTCTCGAAAGCGTCCGCGTCCATCTTCTGTCCGTCGATTTCGGCTTCCACGCAGATCACGCCCGGTTCCACCGCTTCCGGATCGTTAAATACGATCGTCGGTTCCGCGGGGATCTCATAAGTTCCGAACTCAAAATATCCGGGGGCATTATAATCTGTCTTCGGCTCACTTTCACTGGTATAGCGGGTATACCAGCCGATTTCAGGATCGGTCACTTTTTCATAAGTCTTTTCCGCCGGACCGTCCTCCGATTCATACTGAATCTTTACGACGTACATGACCTCCTCCGGGAAGGCGTTCGCGGCGTCATATTCCGACCGGTGGTCATAGTAGATCGTATCCGTCCAGAACGGCTCTATAATGTAGACGCCGTCCTCAGGAATGTCATTCGTAATATCCGTCTCGCTCACCGTGAGATCGAGGAGGGTGTCCCGCACCTCCAGCGTCACCCCGGTGACGGATTCCATATCCTTGAAAAACAGCGTCCCGCGCATCTGCGCCGAGAAAGAATACGCCATGATCTCACAGGACGGCTCCGGGACGGGAGTCGGTTCCGGAGTCGGCGTTTCCGTCGGCGTCGGTGCGGGGGTCTCCGTCGGTGTCGGAACAGGCGTTTCCGTCGGGGCGGATGTCGGCGTCAATGCCGGCTCCGCTGTCGGAGCCGCCGTAACGGGAGCCTGTGTGACCTCCGGCTGCGGGCTCGCTTCCGCCGGCTGCTGCTCCTGCGTATTCTCCGCCGTCTCCTGAGCGGCGTCAGCCTTTGAAGCAGGCCCGCCCCTCGTGATCATAAGATCGGGAAATGCAAACAGGAAAAGCCATATCGCCGCAAGCAGCATCGCTGCCCTGGCAAGAAAAGGCTTTTTCTTCTGATCCGGCTTCGTCCACGGAAAGGTGCCGGGCTCAATGAGCTCGGGGCCGGGCTTTAAGTGTTCCTGCGCCGGCTTTTCCTGCGGAGAGCCGAAATCTTCCGACAAAAGAGCCGTATTCTGTTCCCTCTGTACCGGATACTGCTCGGGCGGCTTTCCAAATTCGCTGTTTTGGCTCTTCGAATTCCTCATGCTGCCACCTCTTATCATCATTTCTGATGGACATCAAGCTGCGGGAACGGCACTTCCACTCCCGCCTCCTTAAAGCGCAGGAACAGTTCCCGGTTCAGGATTCTCCCTCCGGAATAAATATTGGTATCCTCTACCTCCACGACAAATTTCAGATTCACGGAAGACTCCGCGAGCTCCTCCACGCCGAGGTACTGCGGCTCACTCAGCATAATATCCTTGTGCGCCTCATAGATCGCGTGCATCATATCGGGAATCTTCGCCTCCAGGACCGGAAGATCGCCGTCATACGGGATCCCGATCACGCTGACAGCCTTCGAGGAGTGGTCGGAGCGGTTGAGGATATTTGTCATGGACGAATTATTGATGATCTTCACGTTGCCGCCAGCGTCCTCAAGACAGGTCGTCCGGATCCCGATGCTTGTGACTTTTCCGCGGAAGCCGTCCACCTCGATGTAATCGCCGACATTGTACTGATTTTCAAAAATCATGAAAATGCCCGTGACCAGGTCCGCAATCAGGCTGTTTGCGCCGAAGCCGATGATCAGGGCAAGAATGCCGATTCCCGCCACGACGGTGCCGATATCGGCGCCGAGAATCTTAAGGCCCCAGCAAATGATAATGATCGCCGCAGCGTAGCGGACCACATTGCCGATCACGCTGACAAATGTCTGCGAGCGGTTTTTCCCTCCCCGGAACAAACTCAGAATGAAAATCAGGAGATTTGCGACGGCGAGAACGATAGCCGCCATGAGGATCACTTTCATGACGGAAGACGGGCTCAGGGAAATCCCCTGGAAGGCGCTTCCGAATGAGGAGAAGATCCCCGTCGCGATGCCGATCCCGACGAGGGCTGCTGCGATGACGGCGTAGACAATCACTTTCACAATAGGTTTGCTTTCTTTCATGATCTTCCTCCCTGTGATGTGAATATTCTTATGTTTTTCTCCAGAAAAATTATACCATATAAAGAGCATCAAAGGGAGATAGTATATGCCTGACAGAGATCACAAAGGGAGATAAAAAAAGGCTGCCGCACTGATTCCTCAGTGAAGCAGCCTAAAGCCGATTTTTCACCTCACGAGCGGCATTCCCCGGAGGAGCCCTGAGACGCTTGTCTTTCGGTCGGAAAAACTCTGCCTGCGGGCTCAGGGGGACGACGGTCGAGCGAGTGAGGGTGAGAAATCGGCTTGTTGCATCATCACGTTTCTCTTTTATCCGATCTCCTCCGACTTAATAATGAATCTCACAGAAGATTTCATCCCATCCGCCGCGCCGCTGTAGCTCTTATAGCTCCCTGCAGCCGCCTTCATGTTCTCGAAACTCTCCATGAGAGGCTTCATATCTTTGTCGTAGAGATCCGCGACCTTCTGAATCCCTTCTTCGTCGAACTTTGCCATACCGTCCTTCAGTTCGATGGAACCGGCGAGGAGCTGCGCGACGCCGTCGGCGAGAGTATCCGCGCCGCCTGCCAGCTGCTGTACGCCGCTGATCAGTTCGGAAGAACTGCCGTTCAGCTTCTTTGCTCCTGCTTCGAGCTGTCCGGCGCCGTCATCCAGCTGCGCCGCGCCGTCCTTGAAATTATCTACCACCTGAACGGCGACTTCCTGCGCGACTTCATCCGCCACCTGAGAGGCGACCGTTCCGGCCGTTTCCACCGCGGACTGTTCGATCACGCTCTCCGCTGTCTGTTTTGCTGTTTCCGGGACAGCCTGTCTCACGACGCTGTCCGCTGTCTGAGAGGCCGCCTGTTTCGCAGCTTCCGGCACGGCCTGTCTCACAACACTGTCCGCTGTCTGCGCCGCTGCCTGTTTCGCAGCTTCCGGCACGGCCTGTCTCACGACACTGTCCGCTGTCTGCGCCGCTGCCTGTTTCGCAGCTTCCGGCACGGCCTGTCTCACAACGCTGTCCGCTGTCTGCGCCGCCGCCTGCTCCGCGGCTGCCGGTACTGCCTGTCTCACGACGCTGTCCGCCGTCTGCGAAGCTGCCTGCTCCGCGGCTGCCGGTACTGCCTGTTTATAAACATTTTCAGCGGTCTGCTCCGCGACGGCTGCCGCAATGGTGTTCACCGGATCCTTCAGTCCGTCTTCGACCTGTTTCGTGATATCTACACTGCCCATGCCGGCCGCGATCTGATCGACGGTTCCGGATGCCGCTGCCTGTGCGAGCTGTGTGATGGCTGCGACCGCTTCTTCTTCCGACATTGTGCCGGCTTCTATAGCGGCGTAAATATTGGATGCTCCGGAGGAAACATCAATACTCTGGGCAGCCTGTTTTGCCTGTCCAAGCTTTTCCGTCATCGTTTCACTGATTTTTTGATTAACGGAACTGTTAATGCCCTGTGCCATCAGTTTAGTATATTCGCTGTAATCCTGGCTCATCGCCTGCCGCGCCGCCTGCGCGCCTACCGCGGCCGCCTGATCGTCAAGGTTCTTGGAAGCCGCCTGTTTTGCTGCCGCTGCCGCCTGCTGTGCCGCGCCTTCCGCCTGTGCGTCAATGTTCTGTGATGCGGACTGTTTTGCTGCCGCTGCCGCCTGCTGTGCCGCACCTTTCGCCTGCGCGTCGACAGAGTTCTTTGTCTGCGCTTCCGCTGCCGCTCCTGCCTGCTGCGCCGCACCTTTCGCCTGCGCGTCGACAGAGTTCTTTGCCTGCGCTTCCGCTGCCGCCGCTGCCTGCTGCGCCGCGCCTTTTGCCTGCGTGTCGACGGAGTTCTTCGCCTGTGCTTCCGCTGCCGCTCCTGCCTGCTGCGCCGCGCCTTTTGCCTGCGCGTCGACGGAGTTCTTCGCCTGGGCTTCCGCCGCTGCTCCGGCCTGTTTTTTCAGCTCCGGCACCTGCTGCTTCGCGGACTCCTCCGCGGTCTTCTTTGCCGCTTTTGAGGCGGTGCTTCCGATCTCCTGCAGCTGTTTTTTATCGGATGCAAAGCTGTCTACCGTGCCGCGGAGCTGCGATGTACCCGCCTTCAGAGCGGACGCGCCTTCCGCGACCTGCGCGACGCCGTCCGTATACTGTTCCACGCCGTTTTCCAGCTCGTTCATACCGTCTGTGAATTCGGGAAGTTTATCATTTGCCTCCTGCAGACCGTCAGAGAGCTGCTGTGTGCCGTCTTTAAGTTTCGAAGAGGCGTCCGTCAGTTCCCCGATCGTATCCTCCGCCTTATCCTCGATCTTCCCGAGATCAACACTGCCGTCCTCATCGCTCAGAATATCGCTCAGCGCAAAGGTCATGACCATGGACTCTTTGAAATCTTCCGCGCGCATCGTTATTTCGGCGCTCTCCGGAATGCTGATCGCATCGAGTTTTTCCGATGCGTCCTCATCGAGCGTGTCCTCATCGATGCCGGCGCGGGCCTCGTCGAGATTTTCCTGCATTCCCGGGAAGCCATAGCACACCGCGATGGTATTATTTCCCTCGGAAATCACAGTGCCGTGATCCACTTTTACTCCGGATACGCTGGAGGACGGCATCAGGATCCCCGTTACCATCATAAACGGAACGTAAGAATCCCCGCTCTTCTCCGTGTTCTGATAAGCGACGCGGATCGTGACCTCTCCGTTCGCCCCTGCGATCTCCTCCGGCGTGACGGTCCGTCCGTCGAGGAGATAGGTCAGTTTTACGCTCACCGGCAGCGCCTGGTTCGTTGTGCCCTGATAGTAAATATCATTGCCGCCGGATTTCCACACCAGTTTCCCGCCGTTTTCCGTAAATGTCTCATCGCCTTTGATATTTTCAATTCCCTTCAGTGTCGTGCTGTCCGTGATCTCATCGACGCCGCCGATATTTTTCAGCCAGTCCGTTACCTGGGTCTCGTCCACATTTCCCTGCGCGTCCGTGAAGACATATACAGTCTCATGTTTTTCCACGCTGTCATCCGCAAGTACATTAAAAGGCGTGCAAAGCGCTGTTTCCGCGGCCAGCATCGCCGCCAGCGCGCATACCGTCCATTTTTTCGTTTTCATATTCAAAAATCTCCTTTCCATGAAGAGAAATACTGTCTTCTTTTCTGCATTCAAGCCGTTCTCTCGGAGCGGTTCTTCCATCGGAAATGATGCTTTCCGCCCGCAGTGCCTGCGCCCGCGAATCCTCTGCTCGTGTACGCGATCACGCCGTCGCAGAGCATGAATACCGCCGGGAGGACCAGGATGACCGTCACGGTGCTGATCAGGGCGCCTCTGGCCATCAGCGTGCACAGAGAAGACACGATATCAATATTGGAATACACCCCGACGCCGAAGGTCGCCGCAAAGAACGTAAGGCCGCTGACCATAATACTGGGAATCGAAGTTCCGTGTGCGATCCGCACCGCTTCCTCCTTCTCTTTTCCCGCTGCCCTCTCCGCTCTGTACCGGCTCGTCATCAGAATCGCGTAATCGACGGTGGAGCCGAGCTGAACGGTTCCGATAATGATCGACGCGACGAACGGAAGAGATGTCCCGGTATAGTAAGGGATCGCCATATTAATAAAAATAGCGAACTCGATCACGAGGACCAGAAGTACCGGCAGCGAGACCGAGCCGAATACAAACAGGATGATCATAAAGATCATGCCGATCGAGACCCAGTTGACCACATTGAAATCGTGGTTGGAGATCGTGATCAGGTCCTTGATGCAGGCCGCGTCGCCGATCAGCATCGCGCTTGTATCGTATCTGTCGATAATAGCGTTCAGGGTGTCGATCTGCGCGTTGATCTCATCGGTCGCCGGTTTATACTCACTTGTGAGCAGCATCAGAGCATATTTATCCGTTGTAAGCTTTCCGGTGAGTTCGGACGGGAGCATTTCCCTCGGGATGCCTGCCCCCGCGAACGCGTCAATGCCGATAACCTGCTCCACGCCTTCCGTCGCCTTGATCTCTTCGATCATGTTCTGGACATCCTTTGTCTCCAGCTTCGCGTCCATGAGGATCATCATGGTATTGTTCATGTTGAAATCCTCATCGACTTTGTCGCTGGCGATCAGGGAAGGCAGATCTCTCGGGAGCGATTTGTCGAGATTGTAGTAAACATCCGTTCTCGTATAACCGTATATGGCCGGGATCCAGATCAGCGCGAAAAGGATCAGAATGATCCTGTAGTGTTTCGCGACAAAATCCGGAAGCTTCTGAAAATGCGGCAGAAGCGGCTTATGAAGCGTTTTCACGATAAAATGGTCAAATACCAGGATCATGGACGGCAGCAGGGTCACGCAGACGACTACGCCGAAGGCGACGCCCTTCATCATGACGACGCCGACGTCCCGCCCGAACGTAAAGCTCATAAAGCACAGCGCCGCAAACCCGGCGATCGTGGTGATGGACGAGCCGACCACGGACTGCAGTGTCGCGTCGATCGCGTTTGCCATCGCCTCATTGTTTCCGTCATATTTCGTTTTGTTCTCACAGTAGCTGTGCCAGAGGAAAATGGAATAGTCCATTGTCACCCCGAGCTGCAGCACCGCCGCCACGGCCTTCGTGACATAAGAGATCTGTCCGAGGAAAATGTTTGTTCCCATGTTGTAGAGAATGGCGGCACCGATGGACAGCAGGAAGAAAAACGGAATGATCCAGGAATCCATCGCCAGCATGGAGACGACCAGAGCCAGCGCGACCGCGAGAGCGACGTAGATCGGCTCCTCGTGCTCGGTAAGGTTCTTCGTATCCGTGACGACCGCGGAAGTACCCTGCAAGTAGCAGTTTGCACCGCACAGCGCGCGGATCGCTTCCACCGCGTCCATGGTCTCGTCCGCCGATGTCGTTGTATCAAATGTGATCGCCATGAGCGTCGCGTCCCCGCTCACAAATGTCTCATACAGCTTCTCCGGGAGCAGCTTCATCGGGACGGAAATGTCCATGACACTGTCATACCAGAGCACATTATTGACATGGGGGACCTGTTCGATCTGTTTTTTCAGAGCGGAAACGTCTTTATTTTCCATGTTTTCCGCAAGAAGCATACAGATGGCGCCTGTTCCGAAGTCCTCTTCCAGGATCTTCTGCCCTTTCATCGTCTCGATCTCTTCCGGCAGGTAGATCAGCATGTCGTAATTGACGCGCGTATTCATATAACCGATCACAGAAGGAACGAGAAGAAGCAGCGCCAGCGCAATGATCACATATCTGCATTTCACGACCGCTTTTCCGATTTTCATTGTCCTATCACCTTTCTTTATCTGTCATATTCCGAAAGCCGGGATCAGGTCCGGAATACATTAATCTTTTTCATTTCCAGATACAGAGTATAAAAAAAAGGACCGGATAAAAAAATATCCAATCCTCTCCGGTTGTTGCCGGTTTTCTATACAAACAGGACCATCTGTCAATGGACTGAATGCAGGCACTCCCAAACGTATTCTTATTCTTTTACAAGCCCGTCCGCTCTGCCCGGCGCTGTCTTCCTTCATTCAGAAGCGCGGTCTCGGATTCTCCGTAAGGACATTGACGACGCTTGGATCCCTCTCAATGGCCGCCAGGATATCCCACAGCGGCTTTGTCCCGATATACTCAAAGACGAGGCCCACCTCCTCCGGGGAGATCTGCATGCCGGTGCGGATCCACTCGATGGCGATAAAGCTGATAATGTGGGCGTACATGTTGGAGATCATCCGGACCGTCAGCCAGGGATGGTCCAGCTTTTTCACTCCCGCTTCCTTCATATGATCATAGATCAGGTCGTAAATACAGATATAGGCGATTTCTTCAAAAGGCACCGGCTTCGTCATTTCCGCAGCCCGCAGGTAGAAATCTCCGTCCCGCTTCATCGACTGGAAAATAAGAACGACCGCCTCCCGGTGCATCCTGCTGCGCATGAGGCCGTGGACCGGTTCAATGATCTCCGTCCGGATCATGTACTGCAGAAGATCCGCTTTATCCTTAAAATGATTATAGAAGGTCGCCCGGATCACCCCGGCGCCGTCCGCGATCTCCCTCACCGTGATCTTATCGGGATCTTTCTTTTTTACCAGTTCCCGGAAGGAATCCGAGATCTTCTCCTCGATGGATGCCTTCTCCGTCTCACGCCTCATTCTCCGGATCCTCTCCCGTCAGCTTCAGAATGTCCAGGATCTTCTCCTGTGTGACGCCAAGCTCATTGGCCAGCTCATCGACGGTGGGCTTCACGCCGTTTTCCGTGCGCAGCCTGTCGATCGTATCGGACAGGATGGCTACCTGGGCGGTGAGCCGGCTGTCGTCTTCCCTCTCCCGTCTCATTTCATCGATAAAAAGACGGATCTGTGTCTCCACGGCGTCCCGAATGGTTTCGTCCTCCGTGATCCCCTGCATCATGGCCTCCGTGAGACCCAGGTTTCCCTCGGCGATCAGATCCGCGAGAGGAAGATCCGGAACAGCGTTCTCCTTCGCTATGGAGATCACTTTGCGAAGCCACACCGAAAGCGGTTCCGCCGGATCTTCGGGCGGCAGCGATGCGCGGTATTCCTTAAGGTAAATGCGGTCTTCCTCCGAGAGCTCCGCCGCGATCTGTTTTCCTGTATCCAATGATTGCTTCTGACTCATTCTTCTCCTGCTCTTTCCAGCCATCCTGCTGTTCGTTCCGAGATACGCCGCGCCCCCTCTCTAACGGCTCATTACAGAGTGTCAAGGGAGGGGGCGTGCCGCCTGTGCCGCATTATCCGAATTCAAATACAGATAATGCGCTTTCTGACATTTTTTCGATTATTCCTCTGCCGGAAGCTCCGAAGTGCAGTTCGGGCATCTGGTCGCTTCGATCGAGATCTCCGTCTTGCAGAACGGGCAGGTCTTCGTGGTCGGCGCTTCTTCTTCCGCCGGTTTCTCGAGTTTCTTGTTCGCCGCGTTGAAAGCTTTCACAACAAGGAACATGCAAAGTCCGATGATCAGGAAGTTGAGAACGGCGTTGATGAAATTGCCGATCATGATCCCGCCGCCGATGGAGATGGAGCTGAAGTCAGGATTTCCGCCGAGCATCCCGATGATCGGGGTCAGGATATCTTCCACAAGAGATGTGATGATCGTGCCGAACGCGCCGCCGATGATGACGCCGACAGCCATATCCATGACGTTGCCGCGCATGATAAACTCTTTGAACTCACCGACTAAACCTTTTTTGTCTGCCATAATAATTCCCCCTTAAACAGTTTTGAATTAGGATAATTCTTAAACCGATGATAGCACAATGAGAACGCGTTTTCTATGAAAAACCACACTAAATGTAAAATTATGACCTTCCCCGGAAAAGGGTTCCGGGGATCCGCCCCTCCACGATCTCATAGAGAGCTTCCGGGTGTTTGCCGTTCGTGACCACCGCGTCGATGCCCTGCGCCGTGACAAGCTGTGCCGCCTGCAGTTTTGTCCGCATGCCGCCTGTGCCTCTCCTCGACCCGGCGCCGCCCGCGAGCGCGTAGGTCTCCTCGTCGATCCGGTCGATCACGTCGATTCTCTTCGCTGTCGCGTAGAGTCTCGGGTCCTTGTCATAGAATCCGTCGATATCCGAGAAAATGACCAGCTTTTCCGCGTTGCACAGAACCGCTACAACGGCGGAGAGCATATCGTTGTCGCCGAAAAGTCTCTCCTCGGACTCGATCTCGGTGTAGCTCACGGAGTCATTTTCATTGACGACAGGGATCACGCCCATCTCAAGAAGCGTGAGGAATGTGTTGGTCAGATTTTCCTTTTTCTCCTCGTTGCTGATATCCTCTGCGTTGAGAAGGATCTGCGCCACTTCCTGATCGTAGTCGTGGAAGAACTTGTCGTACAGGAACATCACAGAGCATTGTCCTACTGCAGCTGCCGCCTGTTTATGACGGAGATCTCTCGGGCGCTCTTTCATTTTCAGCTTGTTGGCGCCCACCGCGATCGCTCCGGACGAGACCAGAATCACTTCGTATCCGCGGTTGTGAATATCCGCCAGCACACACGCCAGCTTGTCAAATGCCTGCAGGTTCGTCTTGCCGTTCTCGTTGGTCAGCGTCGACGTGCCCACTTTTACTACGATCCTGTTTTTATGAAGTTCCATGGAAATGCCCCCGTTTCATCGGTTTGTATCAGTATACCACATTACCCGCCGAGGGCAAGTATCGATACGCCAATGAGGACGGTTCTCTTTGGACCCGTTGTGCAGACCAGGTGTCACAAGGACCGCCCTGGCACCGCACGGGCGACTTTTGCCAAAGGAGCCCGGAGACGCTTGTCTCTCGTCCTGAGCAGCCTCCCGCATGGGCTCCGGGGGACGACGCCCGAGCCCGTGGGTGTCAGGGCGGTTTCTCACCCGATCTCCTCGGTTTCCACTATAAACCGCACCGACTCCTCCGGCTTATCCTCCCCGTCAGTATCATTTTCCTCCGGCGGAATCGCCCGGGCTGTCCCGTCCTCCTTCACGCTGTCGTCAAAGAGCGTGTAGGAGCGGTCCGCGAGCTGCAGCGCTTCCGCGCGCCTCGCGGTGTCCAGCAGTTCTCCTCCGGTAAGTTCTTTCAGTTTCTGGATTCCCTTCTCATTGAACTCGTGAATGCCGTCGTCAAACTGACCGATCCCATCCTGAAGCGCGTCATATCCTTCCACAAGTTTTCCACCCGCGGAGGCGATCTGCGAAATGCCGTCGGCGAGTCCCTCCGAGCCGCTTTTCAGCTGCTTCATGCCGTTTTTGAGGTTTTCCAGCTGTTTTCCGGCTTCCTGGATCTGTTTATTCAGATCCTCGTTCCCCTTCAGGGTCTCCGCGAAGCCGGAGAGCACCGTCATCTGCTTCTGCATATCCTCCGCTGCGGCAGAAAGTGTCTTCATGTCGACGGCGGAGAGATCGATGCCGTTTGCGGCGAGGATCTGTGTGACCGCTTCTTTCGCGGACTGGGCGGCCGCCGACGAAGCTGCCGCTCCCGCAGCCTGCGCTGCCGCGGTTTTCTGTTCCTCTGTGAGATCCGTATCTTTAAGAGATTCATATACCGCAGCAGACGCGCCTTCCGACGCCGCCTGTGCAATCTGTGCCGCAGCGTTCTCCGCCGCGGCCTGCATTTCCTGCGGGGACATGTTCTGCGCGGCTTCTTTCAGTTTTTCGAGTCCGCCGAGCTGATCGGCCACCGTCTTTCCGTCGGCGGCGAGGTTCTGCAGCGCTTCCGCCAGCGCGGCGCTGTCTCCCGTTCCGGAAGTGTCGAGTCCGGCGTCCTTGATCCCGTTATAAACGCCCGCAAGCGCTTCCGCCAGCTGGGAAGCCCCTCCGCTCAGTGAGGAGACGCCGTCCACATACTGCTTCAGATAACCCCGGAACTCACCGGCACCGTCTTTCAGTTTTCCCGTTCCCTCCTCCAGCTTGTCGCCGGCATCCGTGAACTTTTCGATGTCATCCGTGAGATCCCGCACATCCTTTACGAGGGTGATATCACTGCCGTTCATCATTCCGTTCATGACGACTGTAGCTGTGAAATCGACCCTGAAATCCGTCGTATCCGCAGAGATCTCCACGTATTCCGGCAGCTTGATCTCCTTCTTCTCCGCGTCTTCTTTTTCGGGCTCTGTCCCGGCCTCTTCCTCTGTATTCTCACCGTTTTTGCCGGTTTTGTCCGTCTTGTCTTTTTTCTTATCCTGATCAGTCGAGATCTCTTCGATCTCAATATCCTCCAGTTCAAACGAGTCCAGCTTATCCTCAAGCGTCTTCAGCGCCAGCGCTTCCTTCCATCCCGGCAGCGCATAGCCGAACGCGATCGTATTATTTTTGAAAGCCGAGACGTCCCCGTTTTCCACCTCAATATTTGAAAAATATTCATCCGGAAGGATCGCAGCGGAAATAAAAACGAACGGAACTTTTGTCTCAACGGAAACACCGTCCACGGAAGCGGTCCGCTTCGTGCGGTTCTCGTACTCAAAGCGAATGACAGCGTGCCCGCTCTTCCCGGCCATTTCCTCCGGCGTTTTTTCAACTCCGTCCAGGAAATACCGGATATGAACGGCAAACGGCAGCGCCTCCGGATCCGCCTTCTCCTCGATCTCCTCCCGGCTGTCCTTCACGCGCACCTCCGTCGGCGTGCCGTCCGCCGCCGCTTTTACAGTCACTGTCTGCGTGACATCTTTGTCCGGAGCGATCACGGAAGCGGCTTCTTCCGCCATCTGTTCCTGCTCTTCGGCCTCTTCCACGACAACACTTTCCGCGGCGGATGACGCTTCTTCAGAGGCGCCAGGCGTCTCCCCGCAGCCCGCACAAAGCCCCGCAGCCAGCGCTGCGGCCATAAGAAACGTTCCCGCGCGGCGGCGCACAGATCTCCAGCTGATCAGACATTTTCCCGTAAGATTCCGGTTCTTCATAAACCCACCTTCTGTCTATATTTTTCTTCTATTCCGATAATAAACGTTATCAGATTCCTGTCCCGTCCGGAAAAATCATTTTCCGAAATCATCCATGTTTCAACAGCCGTCATTCCGTATTCTTCAGCGCGTCCCCCATCGGAACCCCGCGTACTTTCCGGTATTCCAGCGCCGCGATCAGAAGGTACGAGACCGACCCCATGAGGATCATTGTCCTGTAGACCGAATTACTGATCCGGAAAGGAATCCATCCGGACATCTCCATCCGGATAATGACAGTAAAAAGCCATTGAATCGCGACAGACACCGGCGGGATCGAAAGGACCATCACGGCGATGACATAAATGGAAGTGACGAGAATATAGAGCCTGCCGATCTCGCTGTCGGAATATCCGAGGATCTTCGTCATGGAGATCGACTGGGCGTTCTTTTCAATAATGATCTTGGACATGAGATAGATCATGATGACGAACATGATGACCGCGAACGCGTCGACCACATTCATCATGCTGCCCATCGAGATCATCAGCTGTCTTGACACTTTGGTCAGCGAGCTGTAATCGATCTCCTGCCCGATGTACTGCCGGCTGATATCCGTAATGGGCGTCGCCGAGAAATAGCCGCTGAAAGTCTCGTCGCCGAGATCAAACATTTCATTGAGATCATCCTGCCTCATGACAATGCACATGGCGCTGTGATACGGGTAAATGCCCGTGACAGTGAAATCATAGGTATCGTCTTCGTAGACTTCCTTCATCGTGAAAGCATCGCCGGGCGACAGCATTTCCTTTTCCGCAAAGCTTTCGGAAATGTAAATGTCCCCCTCCTGCAGGGAAAGATCAATATATCTGCTTTCCGGGACGATCCCGTACAGCAGGACCTCATCGTCCTTGATCCACCGGGTCTTCAGCGTCTTCAGCGTATAGGCGCTGAATTTCTCGGCGTCATCATTTTCCGTATCCACCTCGCTCTGGAAATACAGCATTTCCAGAATGGAGGACACTTTATTATCCTCATCCACCGCACCGGCGGGAAGCTGCAGAACATACTGATGTTCGACGAGCATGTCGTCCCCGACGCTGTCCTGATAATTCTGCAGGACATCCGGGAACATCAGTCCGAACATAAGAAGCGTGTTCGCGAACAGAATGCCGACGAGAAGCAGCACATAGTTGCTGATATTCTGAAAGAAAATGCGGAGGCGGAACCGCGAGAAAAACGGCATAAAGCGCGGCAGCCTCACCGCGCGGCTCTTCTTTTTCCGGGTCAGATCACGGCGGAGGAACTGCAGCGGCGAATACCGGAGCTTCATGGAAAGAATCAGGAAGTTGATGACCAGCATGAGCACCAGCGGCACGACCGTCGTCTCGATAAATGCGTTCGCGTTCCACAGCGTCACATAAGTCGGCAGGGAATAGCTCCTGTAATACAGATCCGCGTTCACTTTTTTCAGGACGGTATAGCCGAGGACATTGCCCGTTAAGGCGGCCGCAAGGGAAACGATCACCGGCATGGTCATAAAATGACGGACCAGCTCTTTTTTCGTGTACCCCATCGACCGCAGGGTCCCGATCACGCCGGCCTCCTTTACGATCGTATTGCTGGTGGTGACCGTAAATACGAAAGCAATGATGACAATGATAATATAGAGAAACATCGTCATCCCTGCCCGGTCGGATCCGATATCGTCGCCGGTGAACATGATCGCCTGATTGGCGTAACGGGGCACAAAGCCGGTCAGCGGCACGATCCTGTTCAGATCGTATGCGAGCGCACCCGAGACGTCGATCTCTTCCGCCGTCGTCGCAGGAAACTCGTCATATTTCCAGGCGTAGCGCCAGATAAGATCTTCCTCCCTGATCTGGGAAAATGCCTCCGGCGTGACCACGCTCACACCGAACATCTTGGAGTCGAACATCATGTCGTTGTTATTTTCGAACATGGTGCTGTAGTCCGACATGGCCACGAGTCCGGAAATATACCGGTCCTTTCCTCCGATCTCAATGGTATCGCCGCTTTTCAGCCGGTTGTTGTCAGCGAACATGCGGTCCAGCGCGATCTCATTTTCCGCCTCCGGGAAACGGCCTTCCATAAGACATGCCCGGTTGATGGCATCCCGCATTTTAAAAATGCGGATCGTCTGGCCTCCCGCCGCAGGCTGGTCCGAATAGAAAAGTTCATAGACGGATATTCCGAGCTCTTCCGCTGCCCGGATCCTGCGCGGACTCATTTTCTCTTCCGCGGTGAAATTTCCGTCCTCTATATTGTATTTCTCAAAACTCTCGTCATAAGCGGCGATCATGCTCTCCGCCGCGACAAGAAATCCCGAGATCTCACTGATCGACAGTACGAGGAGCAGGAAGATCACGGCATATTTTCCGAAATCCGACCGCAGCTCCCGAAGGAGCCGCTTCCGAAGAGGATTTTTCATCTTACCACTCCAGCTCTTCCGCAGGTATCTTTGCTGTATTGACCTTGTTGTCTCTCACCTGTCCGTCGCGGAGCCGGATCACCCTGTCCGCCATGTTCTTAATGGCGTCGTTGTGGGTGACCATGACGACGGTATTGCCATATGTCTGATTGACCGTCTCGATCAGCTTCAGGATTTCCTTCGAAGTTTTGTAATCCAGCGCTCCCGTCGGCTCGTCGCAAAGCAGAATGTCCGGGTTCTTGACGATCGCTCTGCCGATGGCCGTCCTCTGCTGCTGGCCGCCGGACAGCTGGTTGGGGAGCTTCCCTGCATGTTCGGTGAGTCCCAGTGTCTCCAGGATCTCGTCGATGTTCAGGGCATTTTTGCTGAGGTATGCGCCGACTTCGATATTTTCCCGCACGGTCAGATTCGGGATC
The DNA here is from genome assembly GCA_015057835.1 of Lachnospiraceae bacterium. Classification (GTDB taxonomy): domain Bacteria; phylum Bacillota; class Clostridia; order Lachnospirales; family Lachnospiraceae; genus Chordicoccus. Next base: position 8,056 of record SVDL01000027.1, on the reverse strand, counting down.
AGATTATACATCTGGAAAATGTAGCCGAGATGCTGTCTCCGGTACATCGTCAGCTGTTTCTCATTCATTTTCCCCATGGGCTCGCCGCCTATGAAAATGTCCCCTTCATCCGCGCTGTCAATGCCCCCGATAATATTGAGGAGCGTGGATTTTCCGGAGCCGGACGGTCCGAGAAGAACACAGAATTCACCGCGTTCAAGTTCCAGGTCGATCCCTTTCAGCACTTCTACTCTGCTCGTTCCTTCTCCGAATCCCTTTTTGATGCCTTTCACTTCCAGAAACATAGAATGCCTCACTGTCATGTAAAGAATCGTGTGTAGAAAAGACTAATTTTTGTTTCTTATAGATAACCTTCGTTATCTTTCTTAAATCTTAATTAGTCTACTCTATCCTTCCGAAAACGTCAATTGCAAAATCAGATCAAAGGGGGGGACCAACAGGCAAGGGGCGCAGAAACGGATGAGGGTCTGATCTGACATGCGGTGTCCTCTTTCTTAGAATGCCTTGAAAGCCTGTTTGTATAGCAATGGTTAGACTCAATTTATATTCGTTTGTTATATCTAATCCTCGCTTAGTTTAATGCAACTAACCATTCATGTCAAGACAGATTTACCGGAACCAGATAAAATCGCAGAACGCGATGAAAAGGAAAAAGACGATACCGAAGATCAGTGCCACAAGAAGAGCGGCTTTCAAGGCTGCCCATTTATAGAGACGCGCTTCCTCTTCGGTCATCTGTTCGTGAGAAGAAGCATCGGATCCTTTCGCGCGGTCCTCATCTCCCCTCACATACCACGGCATGCCCTCGACGTTCATATTGACGATAGTCCTGCCGTCGTCCTCTTCCGGAAGCTGCGTATTGCTGTTGTTGATCTGTTCTTCGTTCATGGATATTTTCTTTCTTTACAAATGCTGATACAGTGAGCGTATCATAAAAGTGCGAAGATGCTTTTTCCAAAGGCAGCCGGGACGCGGGTCCCGGCTGCTGCTTTGCTGTTGATTTTAAAGAACTTCCTGCTCCTTTACCGGCGCTGTTTCTTCTTTTTTAGCTTTTGCCATTTCATCAGCTGCCTTCTCGTTCTGCTCGGCACTGTTGTACAGGTGGCATGCGCAGAAATGGCCCGGCTCTACTTCCGTCCACTCCGGTACGGCGTATTTGCAGATCTCCATGCAGTTCTCACAGCGGGTGTGGAACTTGCAGCCCTTCGGAGGATTCGCCGGTGACGGGATGCTCCCCTTCAGGATAATGCGGTTCAGCTTCACGTCCGGATCCGGGATCGGGATCGCCGAAAACAGTGCTTTTGTATAAGGATTCAGAGGATTCGCGAAGATCTTTTCCGTCTCCGCGTATTCCACCATAGATCCGAGATACATAACACCGACCGTATCGGAAATATGTTCGACGACGGACAGGTCATGGGAAATGAACAGGTACGTCAGTCCGAAGTCTTCCTGAAGCTGTTTGAGCAGGTTGATGATCTGTGCCTGGATGGAGACATCCAGAGCGGAGACCGGCTCGTCGCAGACGATAAAGTCGGGGGCGAGCGCAAGGGCTCTCGCAATGCAGATCCTCTGTCTCTGACCGCCGGAGAACTCATGCGGGTAGCGCTCTTTGTAATACGGCGCGAGGCCGCAGACATCCATGACGCGGGTGATGTAGTCATCGTATTCCGCAGAGCTTACGATTCCGTGCTCTCTTACCGCTTCACCGATGATCTCTCCTACCGGAAGACGGGGCGAGAGTGAGGAATACGGGTCCTGGAAGACCAACTGCATGCGCGGACGCAGTTTCCGGAGCTCCTCTTTGCTGAGCGAGAAAACGTCCTGACCGTCGAAAATAACATCGCCGGACGTCTTTTCAAGAAGACGGAGGATCGTTCTGCCGCAGGTGGATTTGCCGCAGCCGGACTCTCCGACGAGGCCCATGGTCTGACGGCGTTTGATGTTGAAGCTGACGCCGTCCACCGCTTTGACATTGCCGACTGTCCGCTTAAAGAAGCTGGACTTGATCGGGAACCATTTGACCAGATTTCTCACTTCGAGAATATTGTCGTTCGCCGGTGCCGGAACTGCGGAACCGGTCATAAGATCCGGTGTTCTGAGTATTTTATTCATAGCAGTTCCTCCACATTCACAGATTTCGGATAGCCCATGATCTCGCCTTCGTCAAAATGGCGGTAGCATGACACGAAATGGGTGTCCGAAAGTTTGATCTCCGGCGGATATTCTCCGTCGCACTTGTCGCAGCGCATCTCGCAGCGGTCGCGGAAATAGCAGTAATCCGGCATGGCGACCGGGTTCGGAACGCTGCCCGGGATATTGTAGAGCTTGTCCACTTTCTTGCCGACCACCGGTTTTGACTTCATAAGGCCGATGGTGTACGGATGGCACGGGCGATGGAAAATCTCTTCCGCAGTGCCCTTCTCAATGACGCGGCCGGCGTACATGACGACCACATAATCGGCCATGCCGGCCACAACGCCCAGGTCATGGGTGATCAGCATGATCGAGGAATTCAGCTTGTCTTTCAGGTTCTGGAGCAGGTCCAGGATCTGTGCCTGAATCGTAACATCCAGCGCCGTCGTCGGCTCGTCCGCGATGATCAGCGTCGGCGAGCAGGCCAGCGCGATCGCGATGCAGATTCTCTGACGCATGCCGCCGGAAAGCTCGTGGGGATACATATTGTAGACGCCTTCTTTATTGGCGATGCCGACCAGTTCCAGCATCTCCAGCGTTCTCGCCTTGACGTCCTCCTCCGGCATATCCGGATTGTGCAGCTGCGTGACCTCATTGATCTGATCACCGATCCGGAAGACCGGATTCAGGGCCGTCATCGGCTCCTGGAAGATCATCGAGATCTTGTTGCCGCGGATCGTCTCCATGATCGCGTTCGGCGTGTTGACAATATTGAAAGCGGTCCCGTCTCCCTTGTTGAAACGGATCTCCCCGCCGACCGTCTGCCCCGAAGGACGGGCCAGAAGCTGCATGAGGGAAAGCGATGTTACGGATTTTCCGCAGCCCGATTCCCCTACGATGCCTACCGTGGAGTTCTTCGGGACGTCAAAATTGACGCCGTCTACCGCCTTGACAACACCTACGTCCGTAAAGAAATAGGTGCAGACGTTATCGAATTCGACAACATTGTTTGGATCACGCATCTTTGTCGTGTACAGATTCGGATCCTTGTTCGCGTCCGCTCTTTCGTGTTCCAGCTTCTTGGTCACGCGGCGGTTGAATTTCGTAATCTTTCTTGATTCTTTTCCTGATATATAGGAGGATTTTTTCTTTTCAGCCATTTTTTCCACCTCCTTATCGTTTGGCCTTCGGATCGTACGCGTCACGGAGACCGTCACCGACGAAGTTGAACGCGATGACCGTGAGGCAGATCAGCATGCCGACCGGGATCCAGATGAATGCGTAATGTTTGATCGCGGACGCGGAGGAAACCGAGTTGATAATGGTTCCCCACGTAGCCAGCGGGTGCTTGACGCCGAGTCCCAGGAACGAGAGCGTTGACTCCGTCAGAATGACGCCGCCGAGTCCCATGGTCGCCGTAACGATGAGCTGCGGCATGACGTTCGGCACAAGATGTTTGAAAATGCGGTCTTTGATGCGGATACCGGTCGCTTCCGTCGCCACCATGAATTCCTGCTCGCGGAGCGAGAGGATCTGGCCGCGGACGAGTCTCGCGACACCCGCCCAGCCGAGAACACCGAGGACAGCCATCATGACCATCAGTCGTTTGTAGGTGTCCAGGCGGATCGCATCCATCATGGCGCCGAGGATGATCATGATCGGCATGGACGGCAGGCAGTAGAAAATGTCGACCATACGCATGATCAGATTATCGACCCAGCCGCCGAAATAACCGGCCATACCGCCCATGATGACGCCGAGGAAGGTCTCGATAAAGACAACGACGAAACCGACCATAAGCGAGACACGGCCGCCGTACATAATACGGGCCAGCATGTCAAAGCCGTCACCGTCTGTCCCGAGAACGTGTTTTGAAGAGGGAGAAGCGAACGTATCGATCACATAATTGATCTGATCCGCGTTGATGACGTATTCACCCTCGAGACGCTGTGTGATCCGCAGTTCCGTCTCATTCATGATATATTTTCCGCTCTCGTCCTTCATGTAGGAGCCGTCTTCGGCCTGCTGCGGAATTTCATGCACGAGAGTGCCGCTCTTCTGCCCGGCCGCAAGCATTTCTTCGATCTTTTCGGAAACCGCCTTTTTGAGGCTGTACTCCATCGTGTCCTCGCCGGAATAACGGCGGACCGAGAAGGAATTGAATTCCGCGAATTCTTCTCCGGAAGCATCCGTCACGATCAGCGCACCCTCTGCCGGGGTGATTTTGTATTTCTGGCCGTCGGATTCAAATTCACCGGTGTCGTACGCCGCGAGGAGCGCATTCGTCCGGAAGTCATCTGCCACTTTCTGACCGACCTCGATCGTGTCCAGTGTATACAGGGAGTAGACTTTTCCGTCCCGGATCTCCCCGATCTCGTATACATCGATCGCCTGTCCGTCTTTGCTGAGCGCATAAGACTTTCCGCCATATTCAAAGCCGGAAAGATCTGCCGCCGCAGCAGACAGTGCGGATTCAAATCCCGCGTCAAGAGCTTCACCGGTGTACTGAATACCGCTCAGTTCCGAGGAGATCTCGTAGGATTTTGCTTTTCCTCTCTTAAGAGTATAAGTGACCCCGTTCAGCGTCAGGCTTTCCTGCTTCGCCGCTACAGCCTTCGCGACGGCCTCTTCAAGACCTTCGATGGGGGCTACGGCATATTCGATCTTCTTGCCTACCTGACTATAAGTTCCTATCATGATCGAGCCGGAACCGGTCACCGCGACCTGCTTCAGCTCAGCCGAAGACAGAACATAAATCCCGTCTCCGAGCTTGCGGAGCGCGTATCCGCCGGTTTCGCCGACCCCGACCATATGATCCTGCTCCGCGGCGATCATTTTCTTGATATTACTGTTCACCGCATTGACGACCGTGCGGTCAAGCGCGACCTCCGGATCGATGTCATAGCCGTTAAAGGCGGTATTCTGCTTTGCCAGCGCATAGTTGACGTTCTGCTTGTCAAACTTATAGAAGATCTGTTTCTGTCCATAGGCATAAAACAGAGGTCCGATGAAGGAAAACAGGAACATCACGATCAGAATGACCGAGCCTGTCACCGCAAGGCGGTTTCTGACGAAGCGCTTAAAGACCTGCCGGCCCGGAGAAAGCACCTTCACGCGCGAGACATCGTCAAGGGCGATGGGTTCCTGTGCTCCGGTATGCTGCGGATCCTCCGCCGCTGCGGCAAAGCCGTTCACTTTGTCCCAACCGGCATTTGCCTGGTTCTTCGCGTTGGCTGCCGCGTTTTTCTCTGCTTCCCGCTTCTTTAAAACTTCATTTAAATCATAAGTTGCCATTTTTCCTGCCTCCTTTCTTAACCCAGCCGTACGCGCGGGTCGACCACCGCGTACAGAAGGTCGGAGATCAGGTTGCCGAGAAGCGTCAGGATGGAGATAAACGCGAGGTAGAACATGATAAACGGAATATCTCCCTTGACCATGGAGTTATAAGACGCGTAGCCGATCCCGCGGATCGAGAAAAGCGTCTCCGTGATCAGAGCGCCGGAGAACAGTCCCGGAAGACTGCCGCCGAGGGTGGTGACCAGCGGGATCAGCGTATTGCGGAAAGCATGGTAATTAATGACCTTCTTTTCCGGAACGCCTTTCGCCCTGGCCGTACGGATATAGTCAGCATTGAGGACTTCCAGCATATTCGTTCTCGTATAACGCATCAGTCCGCCAATGCTGATGATAATAATCGTAATCGACGGCAGAACAAAATGTTTCGCGACGTCGAGGAATTTTCCGAAACTAGATAAATTCATATAATTTCTGCCCTGCATGCCGGACAGATCGAACCATCCCAGCTTGACAGAAAAGATATATTTGAGGAGTGTTGCGATAAAGAACGTCGGCATGGAAATGCAGATCATCGACACGACCGTCGTAAAATAGTCCGTGAAGCTGTACTGCTTCTTTGCCGCCGTGATTCCGAGCGGAATAGCGATCAGAATCTCGAAAATGAAAGATACGAATCCAAGAATGAAACTGTACCAGATCGTATCGTGGAATTCCTTCGTAACAGGAACGGTCCACGCCCAGCTGTCGCCCCAGTTGCCGGTGACAGCGCTTTTCAGCCATGTGATATATCCGCCTACAATGCCTTTGTCCATACCATACTGGGCATTGAGGTCCGCCAGCCATTCAGCGTAGCTTTTTGTAGCACCCGGACGGGAAGCCAGCTCTCTTGCCTTTGTTTCGACATATCCCGAAGGCATGTTATACATCAGGATATAGATCAGAAACATTACGAAAAACAGAATCAAAACGCTGTATAAAAGACGTTTTGCTGTGTATTTTGCCATACGTACACCAACTTTCTTCGGATGATAAAACAAAAGACGGGCACGGAAAGAGTTTTATGCTTTCCGCGCCGTTTCTTTCTTTTTTCGGAGCCGCCGCCATCGCGGCAGCTCCTTAAAGTTCAGATATCGCCGCCTGTGCTTCGATTACTGAAGTGCAAGCGTTTCGACCTCTGCATACCATCCCCAGTACGGGGTCATATCCTGCGGGATCGAGCTGATATCAATTCTCTCGGAAGAGAAGGTGGTGCAGTCTTTACGCTGATACAGCGGAAGTTCGCAGCCCCAGTCCATGATGATGTTCATGGCATCTTTATAGACGGATTTGCGGTACTCGGTATCGGCGCTGCCGCGGCCTTCGACGATGAGCTTATCAAGTTCTTCGTCATCGACCTGATAGTGGTTGGAATTGGTGCCTTCGCCGTGCGCGTTGGAGCTGTGGTAGACCTGGGTCATATCCGGGTCAACCGTCGACTGCCATGCAGCTGCCCACATCATCGCGGTGTTGCTCTCAAGAGCGTCATTCCAGGTGGAGGTTCCTACGTCATTCACCTGAAGCTTGATGCCGAGGCTGTCAAGGACTTCGGAAGCAGCAACAGCGATGCCGTATGCCGGGTGATCCTGCTCGCCCTGGCCCGGGATCATGACTTCGTAGGTATCCGTCACATCCGTGAACTTGCCGGCCGCTTCATCATAAGTGAAGCCCGCCGCCTTGAAGTAGCCGATCGCCGCTTCTTTCGCAGCAGCGTACTTTTCTTCTTCGCTCATGGAAGAATCATAGATCTGATTGCCGTCCACATCGACGGAATATGCTGCCTGGTAGCCTTCGTCAGCCGGCTTCGGAGCAGCCCAGGAAGTGTTGGAGATCGGATACTGAATAACAGCAGCGCGATCGCCGTAGTAAGAGTTAATGACCGTGTCGCGGTAAACAGCGAGCAGCGTCATGAAGCCTTTGCGGAGTGCCTTGGAAGCATCCGATGCCGGATCGTCGCCGACTTTGACGAGGTCCGCGTTAATTCCGAGATAACCGTATCCACGATAGTCAACAAGAACGGTGTGGATCTTTTCGCCCTGCAGTTCTTCCGAACCGTTGGCATCCTGGATCGCCTTCACGGTAGCGTCATTCATGGACGGTACAGCGATATCAAAGGTTCCGGTCACAATACCCGGGACATAGTCGGAATCGACCGATTCCTGCAGAAGCATAACTTCCGTCGCCGGCTTGCCCTGGAAATAGTTTTCATTGGCTTTCAGAGTGACAACGCCGTTTGCGTAGCCGTCAAATACGTACGGGCCGCAGCCGATCGGCTCGGAGGTCTTCGCCTTGACGCCGGAAAGATCACCCTTCGGGAAACCGAAGTTGTTATTTTCATAATCATAAGCTGCCGCGTCGCCATAGTAGTGCAGCGGAGCAAGCGTAAGGCCTACGTTGTAGATCGCCGTAGCATCGAATTCGGTCATGTGCAGGTTGACTGTGTAGTCATCCACACGGGTGAGACCGGAGACGTTCGCAGCGGAGGAACCGGTTTCAATACCCTGTTCATAATCCGCGCCGAAGGTCACGTTGCGGGCACATTGGCGGCCCATTTGCCGCAATTGCGCCGGAAACTGCGCAAATGTCG
>SVDL01000026.1 GCA_015057835.1 Lachnospiraceae bacterium | reverse complement strand
CATGCGCTGCGGGGCGTTCCGGTGAGGATCCTGATCGGCGGCCTCAAAGGCGGACATTCCGGAAGCTCGATCCAGCAGCCGGTCGCCAGCGCGAACAAACTGATGGGCAGAGTTCTTAAAGCGCTTTATGAGGAACTGCCAGTTTCTCTGGTTGACATTTACGGAGGAGAGAAGCGAAATGCCATATCTGTCTCCGCAGAAGCGATCCTCCTCGCCGATGAAGAGGACATCCAGGCGATTGCGGATCTTGCCGGAGAGATGGAAGACATTTTCCGAAATGAATTCAAGTGCGCGGACGACGACATTACGATCACCTGCCAGTGCGAGGAAGAGATGCTTGTCAACGCAATGGATGATGAGAGCGCGAGAAAGATCATTGATTTCCTGATCCTTGTGCCGCACGGTGTTGAGAAAATGAACGCATCCGTCGAAGGTGCGGTGGAAACATCCACCAATTTCGGCGTGATGGAATCGGACGAGGAATTCTTTTACGGTTTCTCCCTGACGCGCAGCAGTATCGGAAGCGCCAAGAAAATGCTTTCGGAAAGAATCGTCACGCTGACGGAACTCCTCGGCGGAAGCGCGGAAGTGAGCGGAGATTATCCGGCCTGGGAATTTAAGACGGATTCGGACCTTCTGACGCTCGTCAAAGAGGTGGAAAAAGATATCATGGGGATCGAACCGGTCGTTGCCATTACCCACGGCGGACTGGAATGCGGCCTTATTTCGGATTGTCTGCCGGATATGCAGATCGTCTCCATAGGACCGGCGATGAAGGATATTCACACAAGCAATGAGATGCTCTCGATCCCGTCGGTTTCGAGAACATGGGAAATACTTAAGGAAATCCTTCGCAGAATGTAAAGGAGTCAGAGAGGGAGAATGATCAAAAAGGCAGGAAAAGGACAGGCAGGATATATCAGCTATGAGCGGTTCCGCAGAATCGTCAGAACCGTCATTCTCTTCCTGATCCCGTTCGCGGCGTTTACGGTGTCTCTTATTTACTACGGGACACGCCAGAATATCATTACGGTTGTTTCCATGATCGGCATGATTCCCGCTTGCATGTCCGCCGTCAGCGTCGTCATGGTGTTCACGATCCGTTCGATCCCGAAAGATACACTGAAGAGGATCGAGGAGCGCGCGGGTGATCTCGCGATGGCGTATGAGCTTTACATGACCAATTACGATAAAAATACGCTGCTCGACGCGGTCGCGGTCTGCGGCGATACCATCGTTGCCCTGGCTACTTATAAAAAACCGGACAGAAAAGAAGCGGAAGCCCATATGCTGAAGATGATCCGTGCCGCAGGCTTCCGGGCAAATGTCACAGTGATGGACAATGAGAGTAAATTCCTGGAACGCCTCACTTCACTCAGCGCCCACGCGGCGGATATCCGCTCCGGGATCCTGCCGAGAAAGGATTCCCGTTACCCCGAGGATTCCTACGAAGAACAGCTTATACATATTCTGATGACCGCCTCTCTTTAATATGACAACACTGATTATTGATGAGAAAGATGCCGGACAGCGACTTGATAAGTTTCTTCACCGATATATGCCGCTGGCCGGCACCGGTTTTCTCTATAAGATGCTCCGAAAAAAGAATATCACGAGGAACGGCGCGAAGGCGGACGGAAGCGAAAGACTGCGCGGCGGGGATGAGATCCGTCTGTTTCTTTCGGAAGAGACGATAGCCAAATTCCGCACCACAGCCGCGGAACATCTCTCTTACAGGGAGCTGGAAGTGCTTTTTGAAAATGATTCCTTCCTGGCAGTCAGCAAACCCTCCGGAATCCTCACGCAGAGAGACAAAAGCGGAGAAAATGCTCTCTCGGATGATGTCCTCGGTTATCTTCTGCGGACCGGTGCGGTGACGGAGGAAAGCCTGCTTCTGTTCCGGCCGTCCCCGGCGAACCGCCTTGACCGCAACACAAGCGGTATAGTATTATTCGGAAAAACACTGGCCGGTCAGCAGGCGCTGGCGGAGATCATAAGGAAAAGACGGATCCGAAAGCGGTACAGGGCTCTTGTGAGAGGGTATTTTCCGGATCCTGTTTCGGACTGCGCGTATCTGCTCAAGGATCCGGAACGGAATCAGTCGTCGACATTTTCCCGTCCCGTGGACGGGGCGGAAGAGATCCGGACCGATTTCGTACCGGTACGCATTTTTGAGGGAAAAGAGAAAGACAGCAGCTGGACGCTGCTCGATATCGAACTGCACACGGGAAAATCCCATCAGATCCGCGCCCGCCTTGCGGACCTCGGCACACCGGTGGCAGGCGATCCCAAATACGGCAGCCGGGAAAGCAGCCGGAGACTCCGGGAGAGGTACGGACTCCGCTCCCAGCTTCTCCACGCGTACCGGATCGAATTTTCAGAAGAAGACGTTCCCGACTCATTAAAGGGCCTGACTATATCGGCGCCTTATCCGCCGGTTTTTGAAAAGATACTGAAGGACTTGGAAGATGGCAGATTACAGTAACGGAAAATGGCAGGAGGACGAAGAGCTGGACGAGATCCTCTGGGAGATCGAGGCGGAAAAGGGAGAAGGATCCCGTTCCGACGATCCCGCACCGGACATCACACAGCGCGGACGTCTGACAGAAGAACAAAGGCAGAGGAATAAGAGAGCCTCCGTTTTAAGGGAAATACTGGATTACATCGTCACGCTGGCCGTTGTCGCCGGTGTGGTCTTTCTTCTGAATTCTTCTGTTCTGATCAATGCCAGGATCCCCTCGGAATCCATGGAACCGACGATCGAAAAAGGAAACCAGATCTTCGGCAGCCGGATCACATACCGTTTCCATGATCCCAGAAGGTTTGACATCATCATTTTCCGCTATCCGGATGATGAGAGCCAGTTTTTTATTAAGCGCGTGATCGGCCTGCCGGGAGAGACTGTCGTGATCGACAGCGGCGCTGTCTATATCAACGGAGACCCGACGCCCCTTGATGATTCCTATGTCGCGGAACCATGGGGAATGTTCGAAGAACCCATGGTCTTTGAAGTCCCCGAGGGATGCTATTTCGTGATGGGCGACAACAGGAATCATTCCAACGATTCGCGGTACTGGAACAATCATTTTGTCGCGGAGGATAAGATCCTCGGAAAAGCCGTGGTAAGGTACTGGCCTGTCTGGGAGATCAAACTGTTCCGCTATACGCCCCCTTCGGAGGAGTGAGCCATGACGACCTGGAAATCGCGGGGACTTCGGGGATCGACCCTCGAGGATATGCTCAACCACATGATCGACGACTACCGGGAAAAAGGGCTTGCGCTGATACAGAAAGTGCCAACGCCCATCACCCCGATCGAGATCGATCAGAAGACGAGACATATCACGCTCGCTTATTTCGATAAAAAAAGCACAGTGGACTATATCGGCGTTGTCCAGGGAATTCCCGTCTGTTTTGACGCCAAAGAGTGTTCGGAGGACACTTTCCCGCTGCAGAATCTCCACCCGCATCAGGTGGCGTTTATGACAGATTTTGAGAAGCAGCAGGGGATGTCGTTCCTGATCATTTTCTATGTCCACAGACAGGAATACTATTACATGACCTATTCGGAGATGATGAAATTCTGGAACCGGGCCGAAAACGGGGGAAGAAAAAGCTTCCGCTATGAGGAACTAATCCCGGAGCATTTTCTCGGAAAGGAAAACATGGCGGAGATCAGCATTCTGCGCGGGATCCAGAGAGATCTCGACGAGAGAGACGGCGAAACGGACTGAAATGAAGGAGTACGGACCATGGAAAAAGCTTTGCATACCGCGGTCGGCGTGAGGGATATTTACGGGAAGGAACTTTCCTCGAAGAGAAAGATCATGGAAGGGATCCGCACCGTCCTTTCCGACTATTCCTACGAGGAGATCGAGACACCCACTTTTGAATATTTTGATGTTTTCGGAAAAGAAGTCGGCACGACGCCTTCCCGCGAGCTCTACAAGTTTTTTGACCGCGAGGGGGATACCCTTGTTCTGCGGCCTGATTTTACTCCTTCCGTCGCGAGGGCGGTCGCGATGTATTTCACCGAGGCACCAAGACCTGTGCGCCTGTGGTATGAAGGAAATACCTTTGTCAATTCTCTGGAATATCAGGGGAGACTCAAGGAGTCCACGCAGATGGGCGTAGAGCGGATCGGCGAAAATACGCCGAAAGCGGACGCGGAAGTGATCGCCCTCACGGTGGATGCGCTTCTTGCGGCAGGTCTTCAGGAATTCCAGGTGAGCATCGGGGAAGTCGAATTCTTTAAATCGCTCGCGGAGGAAGCTTCTCTTTCGGAAGAATCCGTGGAGGAGATCCGCACGCTGATCTCCCGGAAAAACTTTTTCGGCGTGGAAGAAGTGCTGGGAAAACATCCCATGCAGGCGGAGCTGAAGAGCGCTTTCGTAAGCCTTCCCCAGCTTTTCGGGGGTGCGGAGGTCCTTAAGGAAGCGGAAAAGTTTGCCTTTACCGCGAAGACGCGGGAGGCGATCGAACGGCTCCGGGTGATCGAGGCGCTGCTCCGGAAAGACGGAAAAGAACGCTATGTTTCCTTTGACTTCGGCATGCTCAGCAAATACCGCTATTATACCGGAATTATTTTCCAGGCATTCACGTACGGTTCCGGGGAACCTGTCGCGAAGGGGGGAAGATACGATACCCTTCTTTCCCATTTCGGAACAGATGATCCCGCAGTGGGAGCCGGTTTCCAGATCACTCCGATCATGAACGCGCTCCGCAATATGAGGAAAGAAATATGAGATATCTGACCATCGCCCTGACGAAAGGGCGCCTCGCCGACCAGACACTGGATCTGTTTGAGAAAGCCGGCATCAGCGTCAGCTGCATGCGGGAAAAAGATACGAGAAAACTGATATTTACAAATGAAGAGCAGAAGATCCGGTTCTTCCTCGCCAAAGGGCCGGATGTACCCACTTATGTCGAATACGGCGCGGCGGACCTCGGCGTCAGCGGCTATGACACGATCCTGGAAGAGGGCAGGAAGCTCTATGAAGTCCTCGACCTCGGCATAGGAAAATGCAGGATGTGCGTCTGCGGACCGGAGAGCGCGCGGGAACTGCTTGCGCACAACGCCCCCATTCGCGTAGCGACGAAATATCCGAACATCGCCAAGGACTATTTTTACAACCGGAGACGGCAGACCGCGGAGATCATCAAACTGTCGGGTTCGATCGAACTCGCGCCGATCGTCGGGCTCTCTGACGTGATCGCCGATATTGTGGAGACCGGTACGACCCTGAAGGAAAACGGCCTCGGCGTGCTGGAGGAGATCTGCCAGCTCTCCGCGAGAGTCGTCGTCAATCAGGTGAGCATGAAAATGGAGAATGAGCGGATCTCGCGGCTGATCCGCGCTCTTCGGGAGGTGACAGCATGAAGATACGGACACTGAATTCCGAAAATATGGGCGCACTTCTGGAACTTATGCAGAAGAGAAAGCCGTCGAGCTTTCCGCAGCAGGAGAAGGCCGTCAATGAAATCCTCACCGCCGTCAGAGAGAAGGGCGACGAAGCCCTGTTCGCATACACGGAACAGTTTGATCACGCGAAGCTGACCCCGGAGACGATCCTGGTTTCCGCCGAAGAGATCCGTGAAGCCTATGAAGAAGTCGGAGCGGATTTTCTGCGGATCATCCGCGCCGCAGCGTCAAGAATTCGCGCTTTCCATGAAAAACAGCTTGAGAAGAGCTGGTTTGTGACCGAAGAAAACGGCTCCCTTCTCGGGCAGAGAGTGATTCCGCTGCAGAAAGTCGGTCTGTACGCACCGGGAGGTACGGCGGCGTATCCTTCTTCGGTCCTTATGAACGTACTGCCGGCCAAAATTGCCGGCGTTCCCGAGATCATTCTGTGCACGCCCTGCGGAGCGGACGGAAAGGCCGCGGCACCGACGGTCGTGGCTGCTCATGAGGCGGGCGTAGGACGCATTTTCAAGATCGGAGGCGCACAGGCGGTCGCCGCGATGGCTTTCGGGACGGAATCTGTGCCGAAAGTGGATAAGATCACGGGCCCGGGAAATATTTACGTCGCCCTGGCCAAAAAAGCTGTCTACGGATATGTCTCCATCGATTCCGTGGCGGGTCCGTCAGAGATCCTGATCCTTGCGGATGAGAGCGCCAATCCGCGCTACATCGCCGCGGATCTTCTGTCGCAGGCGGAACACGACGTCCTGGCCAGCGCCGTTTGTGTCACCACATCCATGGAACTTGCCGAAAAGATCTCTAACGAAGTGGAGGCCTTTATACCGGGCCTTGCGCGGAGAGATATTATCCGAAGCTCCGTCGACACTTACGGGGTCATTCTTGTGGCGGACAATATGGAAGAAGCAATCGGTGCGGTCAATGAGATCGCCTCGGAGCACCTTGAGATCCTCACAGCCGATCCGTTTGCCGTGATGCCTAAGATCATCAATGCCGGTGCTGTTTTCCTCGGGGACTACGCCTCAGAACCCCTGGGAGACTATTTCGCGGGGCCCAACCACGTGCTGCCGACCTGCGGTACCGCGCGCTTCTTCTCGGCGCTGTCCGTACAGGATTTCGTGAAAAAATCAAGTGTGATCTATTTTTCAAAAGAGGCGCTGGAGCCGCTGCACAGCGATATAGAATTTTTTGCGAAGACGGAGGGGCTCACGGCCCACGCCAATTCCATCGCCGTCCGGTTTGAAAAGGAAAATGACCGCTGATCAGGCCTGTATAAGGGAGAAAACAATGGCTGTCAAATTATATGCATCATTAGCGATAACGGAAGAGGACCTCATCAATATCCGCGTGGGAGAAGATGTTCCTGAGCACCGGCTTCTCGAGGAAGCCGTGAGCGCGCAGAACAAAGGCGCCGATGAGCTGATCATCACAGACGCCGCCCCTGCGGAGCTTCATGAGGAGTCGATCCATCTCCTTCGGGCAGTGTGCGCCGCGGCCTGTATACCGGTCACGGTCACGGGACCCGTGAAAAGACTGGAAGATGTCAAGAAATACCTGTACGCGGGCTGTTCCCGCGTGATCCTCGCCCTCTCCGATCCGGCGCAGTACGCGCTTCTTAAGGAGGCCTCGGAGCGGTTCGGCGCGGAGAAGATCGCGGCGGCTGCCGACAGTTCGGTCATGTCCCTTGCGGAAGACTTTTTCGAGCCGGTCCGCCTGTACGCAGGGAGCGTTTTTTCACTCGTCCGTCCGGAGGAGTGCGGGAATCGTTTTGAGGGGATGCCGTTCATTTTCATTGAAAAGGAAAAAACGCCGGATGAAGGACTTTCTTATTTTCTGAAACCGGAGATCGAGGGCTACTGCCATCCGGCATTCACGGAAGCGCAGGGCTATCCGGTCGCGGAATATAAATCCCGCTGTATGGAAGCGGGTGGGAAAATGTATGTTCTTGAAAGTTCCCTCTCCTGGGATGATTTTACAAAGAACGCCGACGGGCTTCTGCCTGTCATCGTGCAGGACTTTGAAAATGACGAAGTCCTGATGATGGCCTGGATGAACCGGGAGGCTTTTGAGGAGACGCTTGTTTCCGGGAAAATGGTCTATTACAGCCGCTCCAGGAAAGAGAGATGGTGCAAAGGGGAGACTTCCGGCCATTACCAGTATGTGCGCTCGCTCGTGATCGACTGCGACCGCGATACGATGCTCGCGAAGGTCATTCAGGTCGGCGCCGCCTGTCACACGGGAAACCGGAGCTGCTTCTATACGCCTCTTACCGACACCGGGATCCGGAAGCAGAACCCGCAGCGCGTCCTTGAGGAGGTCTATGAGACGGTCCTTGACCGAAAGAAGAACCCGAAAGAAGGCTCCTACACCAATTACCTCTTTGAAAAGGGGATCGACAAGATCCTGAAAAAATTAGGGGAAGAGAACGCGGAGACCATTATTGCCGCAAAGAATCCGGGCAGCGAAGAAATCGTCTACGAGATCTCGGATTATCTCTATCATCTCACGGTGCTGATGGCCGAAAAAGGCGTCAGCTGGGACGATATCACGGCTGAGCTCGCGAGAAGACACTGATAGAAAACGGAGAGTATGACTATGACAAAACTGGCGCTGTCAGACCGGATCCTCATGTCCGTCGAAAAACCGGCGCGCTATATCGGGCACGAGATCAATGCCGTCATAAAAGACAAAGCACAGGTAAACGTCCGGTTTGCCATGTGCTTTCCTGATGTATACGAGATCGGCATGTCCCACCTCGGGATCCAGATCATTTACGATCAGCTGAACCGCAGGGACGATGTGTGGTGCGAGAGAGTGTACAGTCCCTGGCCGGATTTACATAAAATACTTATGGAAACCGGCACGCCTCTTTTTGCGCTGGAATCCCAGGAGCCGGTCCGGGACTTTGATTTTCTCGGATTTACGCTGCAGTATGAGATGTGCTATACAAACATTCTGCAGGTCCTGGAACTATCCGGAATTCCTCTCTATGCAAAAGACAGGGGGGAAGAATTCCCGATCGTCATTGGCGGCGGTCCCTGCGCGAGCAATCCGGAGCCCATCGCCGATTTCTTCGATCTTTTTTATATCGGTGAGTCGGAGACGGTCATGTACGACCTGATCGACGCCTATGAGCTCAACAGAAGAGAAGGGGGCACAAGGCGCTCTTTCCTGAGGAAAGCCGCGGAGATCGAAGGCATTTATGTTCCCTCTCTCTATGAAGTCCGATACAAAGAGGACGGCACGATCCTTTCCTTTATGCCCACGGAAGAAGGCGTCCCGGAAAAAGTCCGCCGGCAGGTGCAGGGGGATCTCACGGATACATTCTACCCGACCAAACCGGTCATTCCCTATGTGAAAGCGACGCAGGACAAAGTTACGCTGGAGATCCAGCGCGGCTGCATCCGCGGCTGCCGCTTCTGCCAGGCCGGCATGTGGTACCGCCCGATCCGTTACCGCTCCCTTGATTTTCTGAAGAAGAGAGCCGAGGTACTGATCGAAAATACCGGGCATGAAGAACTCTCCCTGTCGTCCCTTAGCTCCAGCGATTATCCGTGGCTCGGCGAGCTCCTGGAATATCTGATCAGGATCTGCGAGGAGAAGAAGATCAATATCGCGCTTCCCTCGCTGCGGATCGACCGCTTCTCCCTGGACGTTATGAAACGTGTCCAGGATATTAAAAAAAGCTCTCTTACCTTTGCGCCGGAAGGCGGTTCCCAGAGGATGCGGGACGCCATCAATAAAGGTCTTACCCGCGAGAATATTCTGAATGGGGCAAATGAGGCGTTCCACGGCGGCTGGAATACGGTGAAGCTTTACTTCATGCTGGGACAGCCGGGGGAGACGGACGAAGACCGCAAAGAGATCGCGCACCTCGCCGAAGACATCACGGAAGTCTACTATGACATTCCGAAAGCGGAGCGGAACGGAAAATGTCAGATCACCGTGAGCACTTCTTTCTTTGTTGCAAAGCCGTTTACGCCCTTCCAGTGGGCGGAAATGTTCGATCCGGAGGACTATATGTCCTACGCGGCCACCGTAATGTCGGAAATGAAGAAGATGAAAAACTTCAGGAGCATCCGCTATAACTGGCACGAAGCGGATGTTACCGTGATCGAGGGCGTTCTCGCAAGGGGCGACAGGAGACTGGCTCCGGTCATCGAACAGGTGTACCGAAGCGGCGGCATTTTCGATGCGTGGACGGACTTTTTCTCGATGGACCGCTGGACGGACGCATTTAAGGCGTGCGGCGTCGACCCCGCATTCTACATCAAACGGAAAAGAGAGAAGGATGAGATCTTCCCGTGGGATTTCATCGACGGCGGTGTGACGAAGGCATTTCTCTGGAAAGAGTGGGAGAAATCACAGCGCGGAGAGATCACAAAGAACTGTGAAGAAAAATGCAACGGATGCGGATGCTTAACGTATGGATGCGGCATCTGCCCCGGAGCGGAGCAGCAGACATCCGACGCCGTTCCGTCGCTGCAATAGAATATGGTTTTCTGAATGAAAAATGATCCGGCTTCAGGGCCGGATCATTTTTTGGAAGACGGGAAGGGAACGGATCACCATTTCCGTGGGGACGCAGTACGCGATGCGGAAATGCCCGGGACATCCGAATCCGTCCCCGGGGACGAGCATGAGGTCATTTTCCATCGCCCGCCGGCAGAAAGCGCCGGCGTCGGGTCCCGGGGAGCGGGGGAACATATAGAAGGTCCCGCCCGGCCGTACGATCGAATATCCGTAAGAAGTAAGCGCGTCATAGAGGATCGAGCTGTTCTTTTCATAAACGGACAGATCCGCCGTCTGTCCGGCGCAGAGGGCCGCGACACGCTGCCAGATGGCCGGAGCGCCGTTGTGGCCGGTCTCTCTGGAGATCTGCGCAAAGAGGGAAAAAATGCACTCAGCGCTTTCTGCGCGGGGATTTACGGCAACATATCCGATCCTCTCCCCGGGCAGCGACAGCGATTTGCTGTACGAATAACACATGAGAGTGTGATCGTAATAATTCGAGATGAAGGGGCTGCCGGTTCCCTCGAAAATAATATCCCTGTAAGGCTCATCCGTAATGAGATAAACCGTATGCCCGTATTCTTCTGATTTTTCTCTGAGAAGGGCTGCAAGGCGGGTTATCGTCTCTTCCGAGTAGACGATCCCGGACGGATTATTCGGAGAATTGATGAGCACACAGGCGACATTTTCCGTGAACAGCTTTTCCGTCTCCTCAAAGTTGATCTGCAGGGTATCCGTGTCGGGAGGAACGACGGAAAGACGGCACCCGGCCCCGTTTACATAAGGCTGATATTCCGAAAAGCAGGGGGCAAATGTCAGAACGGTATCCCCCGGCTGTGTTACGGCTCTGAGTGCATGTGCGAGAGCCGCTGCCGCGCCGGAAGTCATGAAGATGTTTTCCGGGCCGTAATGGCTTCCGTACCGCCGGTTCAGGTCCTCCGCGACGGCTTTCCGGACAAAGGGGATGCCGCCGGCAGGAGAGTAGCTGTGCAGTTCCACAGGGTCTGTCTGCGAGAGAATGGTGCTGACGGCTTCCTGCACGGAAGACGGGGAGGGCACGGACGGATTGCCGAGACTGAAATCGAAGACATTTTCCGCGCCGATCTCCGCCCGCCGTTTCGTGGCATAGGCAAAAATATCGAAAATAATGTCTTTACTGCTTAACATGGAAAGATAGTGTTCGTTCAGCATCATTTGCCTCCATGTGCGGTGCACTTTTTACAGATACTATGCAAAAGAATATGCTATAATCTACGCGAAGCGATAAGGCGCGGCGCGCATCATATCCACAGAAAAGAAAATCAGAGGAAACACAATGAATACATATTCCATCATCATTCCGTCTTACACCGTGGGCCCCGAAGCCTACAAGGAGATCCCGCTTTACTGCGCCAGGTACGGGACGAGAGCGGTCGTGATCGGCGGGCATAAGGCCATGGCTGCCGCAAAGGAGAAGCTTCTTGACGCCGTTCGGGATTCCGCCATTACCATTACGGGATTCAAACACTACGGAACAGAAGCGTCCTATGAGGCGTCCGCGGTCCTTGAACAGGATCCCGATGTACAGGCGGCGGATATGATCTTCGCGGTGGGCGGCGGAAAAGCGGTGGATACGGCAAAGCTGACCGCTCTGCATCTTCATAAGCCGTTCTTCACATTCCCCACGATCGCCTCAAACTGCGCGGCGTCGTCCTCCGTCGCGATCATCTACAACGAAGACGGGACATTCCGTGAATTCGTCCATTATCTGCAGTCTGCGGAACACGTGTTCATCGATACGCAGATCATTGCGGAGGCGCCTTGGGAATACCTCTGGGCGGGGATCGGAGATACGAACGCGAAATATTATGAAGTGAGCATTTCCGCGAGGAATGAAAAACTGCCGCATTATCTTGCGATGGGCGTCAATATGAGCAGGATGTGCATGGAACCGTTGTTCGACTACGGGGAACAGGCGGTCGCGGACAACCGGGATCATATCGTTTCCGAGGCTCTCACGCAGTGTGCGCTCACTATCATCATTACGACCGGCTGGGTCTCCATGCTGGTGGCGCGGGAGCACAATATGCTCTACAACGGCGGCATCGCCCACGCCATGTTCTATGCGCTGTGCGGGCTTCCGGGGTTCGAAGAGAACAATATCCACGGCGTCGTTGTCGGATTCGGCATCCTTATGCAGCTTCTTATTGACGGCGATATGGAAGAGTATGAGAAGATCCGTGATTTCAACAGACGGATCGGTCTGCCCGTCAGCCTGCATGAGATCGGCGTCACGCCGCAGGATGTCCAAGCTGTCGCGGACCGCATCATAGCGGATGAGGATGTGGAACATTATCCCTATCCGCTGACGGTCGAAATGATCATGAAAGCGGCGGAAGTGCTGCGGTAGATCTCAGACGGTTCCCTCATTATAACGGAGAAGGAACTGGCGGGTCCTTTCTTCTTTCGAATGATCAAAGACCTCTTCCGGCGTTCCGCGCTCCACAATGACGCCGTTATCCATAAACAGCACCTGATCGGCCACATCGTGCGCGAATTTCATCTCATGCGTCACGATCACCATTGTCGTATCCCGCTCGGCAAGCGCCTGGATGACTTTCAAAACTTCTCCGGTGAGCTCGGGGTCCAGAGCGGAAGTGGGCTCGTCAAAGCAGAGAATATCCGGATTCAGCATCAGCGCGCGGGCGATGGCTACTCTCTGCTGCTGGCCGCCGGAGAGCTGATGCGGATAATAATTCAGTTTATCGGAAAGGCCTACGCTTGCGAGCACGGCCTCTCCCTCAGCCTTTATTTTTTCCAGTCCCGCTTTTTTATCCGCGTTAAAAGCGGGATTTTCCTTTTCGAGCAGCTCTTTGGCGAGCGTCACGTTCTTCAGCGCCGTGTACTGCGGAAACAGGTTGAACTGCTGAAAGACCAGCCCGAAATGCAGTCTGTTCCGGCGTATCTCCCTCTCGCTCCTGACCGGATTCTGTGCGTCAAAGATCACCTTATTATTAACAAGGATCTGTCCCTGCGTCGGCCTTTCGAGATAATTAAGGCAGCGCAGCAGCGTCGTTTTTCCGCTGCCGGAGGAACCGATGAGGGCGAGAACTTCTCCCTTCTCCAGGGTGAAGTCAATTCCTTTGAGCACTTCGCTGCTCCCGAATGTCTTTCTTATATTTCTGACTTCCAGAATAGACATAGAACTCCCTCCTTACACGCGGAAATAATCCATCTTCTTTTCGAGGCGGCCAAGCAGGATCGTCAGGATCCCGTTCATGACCAGGAAATAAAGACCTGTCGAGAACAGGGGCCAGATCAGTCCTTTTTTGGTAAACCGCTCCGCGCACATGATGATCTCTGTGATGCCGATGACTCTTGCCAATGAGGTGTCCTTGGTCAGCGTGATCAGCTCATTGCCCATCGCCGGGGTGATCCTTTTGATGACCTGCAGAAGAATGACCTTGGTGAAAGTCTGTGCCTTTGTCATGCCGAGGACATCGCCGGCTTCGTACTGCCCCTTGGGAATACTCTCGATACCGCCCCGGTAGATCTCCGAAAAATATGCGGCATAGTTGATCACAAATGCGATCACTGCCGCGGTGAAGCGGTTGGACATGGGGTAGTTGAAAAGAAGACCGGGAGCATAGAGAACGACGAAAAGCTGCAGCATAAGAGGCGTGCCGCGGATGATCCATACAAAAGTTCTCGTAATCAGACGGATCGGTGTAAACTTCGCCTTTGACCCGAACATGATCACAAGTCCGAGAGGGAGAGCACCGATAATAGTAATAAAGAAGAGCCGGAGATTAAAAAGAATCCCCTCATTCAGAGAAGCGAGAGCTTCCGAAACTGTCGTCATCTGTTTCCTCCGTAATGCCGATACGGCATGAACGTGTTTTCTCAGAAAAAAGCTCCCGGAGCAGCCTGTGTTCCGGGAGTACTGTACAATTAAATGTTACCGGCTGACCAGGATCTCGGAAAGACCGTATTTTTCTGCGATCGAAGCAACGGTTCCGTCAGCGTAGAGTTCGTTGATGGCATCATTGACCATCGCCGCCATATCGGAGCCCTTCCGGAAAGCGATTCCGTACTCCTGCTCACCGAAATTGTTGTCAAGGTTTACGATCAGATCATCGTAATCCGTGCCTTCGCCGACCATGGCAAGCGCGCAGACGCTGTCGACGATCGCAAGATCAGCGGTTCCGGCTTTGACTTCCATGAGGGCTTTCGCCATAGAATCGACAGGAGTGTAGTTCGTGTCTTTAAAGAACTCGTGAGCGGATACAACGACGGTGTCGTCATCCGGAATAGAGCCGTCGACTTTTCCTTCACCGGTGGAACCGGCTTCTGCTACAAGCGAAAGACCGGAAACATCCGCCATGATCTCTTCTTCGCGATCCGCTTTCATGACGAGAGCCTGCGTATTAAGCAGATAAGGATCAGACATCGTCATGTTCTGTTTGCGCTCTTCCGTGATGCACATTCCGTTCCAGATGCAGTCGATGTTCTTGGAATTGAGCTCGACTTCCTTGGAGTCCCAGTTGATCTCGATAAATTCAGGCTCCACGCCGAGTTTATCAAAAACTGCCTGGGTCAGCTCGGTATCAAAGCCTACGAGTTTGCCGTCTTCTTCATAGTTCATCGGAGCGAACATGGTGATGCCGACAGTGACTTTACCCTTGGACTGTACATATGCCCAGTCCGAATCTTCCGCGGCTGCGCTTTCTTCGGCGGGGGTGCTTTCTTCCGCGGCTGCACTTTCTTCCGCAGCGGGTGCATCCGCTGTTTCAGCGGCGGACTGTGCGGATGAACCGCATCCGAACATCACAGATGCCAGAAGACTGAGAACGAGAAGCAATGCTGTTTTCTTTTTCACTTTTTCCTCCTTGCGGCCCTTGGGCCGGCTTTATCAAAACTGTGCGTCACTTTACCGTGCTACCATGGTAGCGTAACGCAGTGACAATTATATAGAATTTCCGTCTTTCCGTCAACACAATGTTTGATTGGAAAGGCAAAGTCATGTATAATTCCAATGGCTGTTAAAACGGAAGAGCATGATGTCCGGGAACGGGAATCTCCCCAGAATGAGATGTTTCCGGCGGAAAGAGGTATTTCCTTGAAAGTACGGATCAAATTTTCAAAAACAGGCGCGCTGCGCTATATCGGACATCTCGACGTGATGCGGTATTTTCAGAAAGCGATCCGGCGGACTTCGCTGGCCGCTTCCTATTCCAACGGCTTTTCCCCTCATATGATCATGTCTTTTGCGGAGCCGCTCGGCGTGGGCCTCACCAGTATCGGGGAATATTTTGATCTGGAACTGGATTACGAGCCGTTCGCCTGTCCCGAAGGATCACGGATCGCAGAAGAGCTGAACGGACAGATGGCGGAGGGGATCCGCGTTCTGGGGATCCGGAGGATCGAAGACGGCCGGAAGAATAATGCCATGTCGCTAGTGGCAGCTGCCGCATACACGATATCTTTTAAAACGGATCTGAATACGGGAACGGAAGAGCTTCTTCAGGGCTTTCTGAAACAAAAAGAGATCCCTGCCGAAAAAAAGACAAAATCCGGCCTGAAAACAGAAGATATCCGTCCTCTCATTTTCTCTCTTGAAGCCGCGGATGTGCCGGAGGAAGAAGCGGAAGAAGGATTCCTTAAATCGATCCGTCTGTTCTGTTCTTCCGGGAGTGCCGCTAATCTGAAACCCGACGCGGTCATGAAGGCGCTGGGGGAATATGCAGGTGTTGTTTTTGAACCCTGGGACATCAGGATCCGGAGAGACGAGATATTCGCAAAGGATGAAAAAGGGGATTATATCCCTCTCGGAGACCTGGGCGAATCACTCTGATACGGGAAAACGCATGGACGATCTTGTGATCTGCAAAACAGAACATGACGGAAGTACTTTTCTGACAGCTGCATTTTATAAGGAAATGAAGCTGTCTTTGCTGCGCCTTACGCCGGAAAGGGAAGAACAGTACAGACCCGGAACAATCCTCATCGGAAAAGTGGAGAGAAAGCAGCAGAATACAGGCAGCACCTACATCCGGATCGGTAAGGAAATGTATTATCTCTCGGGAAATACTCTCCGTACGGGAGAGGAACTTCCGGTTCAGATCATAAAAACGCCGACGGGCGGAAAAAGAGCCGCGGTCGATACCCGCCTTACGCTGACAGGAAGATACGGCGTAGTTTCCTATGATCCTGCCGGAGAGAAAGAGCAGGGCTCCCTCTCCCTTTCGAAGAAAATGACGGCGGAGCAAAGACAAGTCGTCCGGACATGGATAAACGGTATTAACCTGTCCTGCTTTGATGTCACGGTGAGGACAAATGCGGTTTCCGCCTCGGAAAAAGACGTCACGGAAGAAATAAAAGGACTGATCGGCGTCATGAACCGGATCCGGAGAGACGCCGGAACGAGGACATGTTTCTCCGTCTTATATGAGCCGCCCGCATTCGGGACGGAAATGCTGTGCGAGATCCGGGAAGAAATACCGGACAGGATCGTCACCGACCAGAGAGATATCTATGAAAGAATTCTGGAACGGACAGAGAAAGAACCATGGCTTTTCGGGGGAACAGCCTGCGGAAAGGTCCTCTTATATTCGGATGCTTCGGTGCCTCTCACTGCCGTGTATAATCTGAACCGCGATATCGGACGTCTCCTTGAGAAAAAGGTTTACTTAAAGAGCGGCGCCTATCTGATCATTGAGAAAACCGAGGCTTTTGTGAGCATCGATGTCAACACCGGGAAATGCGTGAAAGGAAAGAATCCGGAGGAGACTTACTTTTCCGTGAATCTTGAGGCTGCTGCCGAGGCGGCAAGACAGATCATACTGCGGAATCTGTCGGGAATGATTCTGATCGATTTTATTAATATGAAAGAACACTCTCATGAAGAGGAACTTCTCCGCGCCATGCAGGCAGCTCTCAAGGCAGATCCTTACGGCGGCAGGGCAGTGGATATGACAAAGCTCGGAATCATGGAGATCGTGAGGCCGAGAAGAGGAGAGCCGATCCGCTGAAAATACCGCAGCTGCGCGGTTTTCGGCGGATTTTTCCGAAGTATATTCTTTTTTGAAAGTTTTCATAAAATCAGTTTGACTTCTGTGCCCGGATAATGTTAGAATACTTCAGTGTGCCGCACAGAGAGGCCTGCAAGAATTCCGCGTGACGGAATCGCCGAATCTGGCGAGTAATGAGAGAAGGAGGTGTCACTCCATGTATGCAATCATAGCGACTGGCGGAAAGCAGTACAAAGTGGAAGAGGGCGATGTCGTCCGTGTCGAGAAGCTCGGCAAGGAAGTCGGCGAAGCGGTTTCTTTTGATGATGTACTCGCGATCGGTGATGATGCGATCAAGGTTGGTGAAGATGTCAAGGCCGCATCCGTAGAAGGCGAAGTAGTCGAAAACGGAAAGTGGAAGAAAGTCATCGTTTACAAGTACAAACCGAAGTCCGGCTATCACAAGAAGAACGGTCACAGACAGCAGTATACAGCTGTTAAGATCACCAAGATCAACGCGTAAACAGACATGATAACGGTAACAGTATACGGCAGCGACGGAGCACTTAAAAAATTTACGGCACAGGGACACGCCGAGTTTTCCGAAAAGGGACAGGATATCATCTGTGCGGCAGCTTCGGTCCTCATGATCAATACGGTCAACGCGATCGATTCCCTGACGAACAATTCCGTCATCGCGGAAGAAAAGGACGGTTTTCTTACCTGCTCTTTTCCGAACGGGATCGATGAGGAGGGAATGCTTCTCTTTGAAGCCATGCTGCTGGGACTGACGCAGATACAGGACGATTACGAAGGCCGGTATCTGCAGGTAGTAATGAAGGAGGAATAGAAATGCTTGCACTGAATCTTCAGCTCTTTGCGCATAAGAAGGGTGTCGGCTCGACCAAGAACGGCCGTGATTCCGAATCCAAGAGACTTGGCGCGAAGCGCGCAGACGGGCAGTTCGTGCTGGCTGGCAATATCCTGTACAGACAGCGCGGAACGCATATTCATCCGGGTCAGAACGTAGGCCGTGGCGGTGACGATACACTGTATGCGAAAGCTGACGGTATCGTACGCTTCTCAAGACTCGGAAAAGACCGCAAACAGGTTTCTGTCATTCCGGTAGAAACTGCGGAATAATTACATCAGAACATGCAACGGCTTCATTTTCTTACAGGAAATGAAGCCGTTCTTTTTAAACGGGAAAGAGTGGACGGTAATATCAAAGTCCACCGGAGGACCTCATGTTTGCAGACAGAGAAAGGATCCTGATCCGCTCCGGAAAGGGCGGAGACGGTCATGTCAGCTTCAGAAGAGAAAAATATGTGCCATCGGGCGGCCCGGACGGCGGAAACGGCGGGAAAGGCGGCGATGTCATTTTTGTCGTGGACAAAGGAATGGATACTCTGTTCACCTATAAACATAAATACCGTTTCAGCGCCGGCGACGGCAAAGAAGGCGGAAAAGCCCGCATGACCGGGGCAGGCGGAAAGGACATCATCATACCGGTGCCGGAAGGCACCGTGATCCGTGACGCCGCATCGGGTAAAGTCATCGCGGATATGTCGAACGGAAACGACCGCCAGGTCATTCTGCGCGGCGGTGACGGCGGGAGAGGAAATATGAATTACGCGACCTCCCGGATGCAGGCGCCGCAGTACGCGCAGCCGGGAAGACCGGCGATGGAACTGGAAGTGATCCTCGAGTTAAAGCTCGTCGCCGATGTCGGACTTGTCGGACTTCCGAACGCCGGAAAATCCACGTTCCTCTCGAGGACGACGAATGCGGTACCGAAGATCGCGGATTATCCCTTTACGACCATCGAACCGTATCTCGGCGTTGTCGATTTCGGAGACGGCTCCGGGTTTGTGATCGCGGATATGCCCGGTCTCATTGAGGGGGCTTCCGAAGGCGCAGGCCTCGGACACCGCTTCCTCCGCCATATTGAGCGCACCCGGGTGCTGCTGCAGATCGTGGACGCAGCGGGAACAGAAGGCCGGGATCCGGTGGAAGATATCCGCGTGATCCGGGAAGAACTCCGGAAATACGGCGGAATGGAAGAGAAACCAATCATTATCGCGGCCAACAAGATCGATTCCATTCCGGAAGGGGACGATGTCCTTGAGAGGATCCGAAAAGAATTTGAAAATGAGAAATGCCGCGTATTTGCCATTTCCGCCGCTACCGGCGAGGGAGTGCAGGAGCTGCTCCATTTCATTTATGAGACATTGAAAACGGCTCCGAAAGCACTGGTATTTGAGCAGGAATTCTTCCCCGAGGACGTCCTCATCACGGAGGATCTTCCCTATACGATCGAGATCGAGCAGGGGAAGACGATGGAATATATCGTTGAGGGACCGAAGATCGAGAAAATGCTCGGCTATACGAATCTCGAAAGTGAGAAAGGATTTGCCTATTTCCAGAGATTCCTGCACAAAAGCGGCATCATCGATGATCTGAAGGCAAAAGGGATACAGGAAGGAGACACCGTACGGATGTACGGACACGCTTTCGAATATTATGAAGAAGGCGACAGGGAGGATAGAAAATGACAAGCAAAGAACGGGCATTTCTGCGTTCCCAGGCACAGCTTCTTGAGCCGGTCGTCCAGATCGGCAGAGACGGGCTGAATCCGGAATGCACGAAAAACACCGATGACGCGCTCACCGCGAGGGAGCTCGTCAAGATCAATGTGCAGAGAAACTGCCTCACCCCGGTTCGCGAAGTGGCTGAGATGCTCTCCGAGAGGACGCGCTCGCAGATCGTTCAGGTGATCGGGCGGAAATTCGTTCTGTACAGATACAGTTCCGAAAAGAAAAATCATATCCCGCTGAAAAAGGATAACGACTGATCCGCGAATTCATAAAATGTGATATTGCTGCGGACCGTCACAGAAGTCAGAGAGCGAGGCAAGTATGATCATGAGAAAAGTCGGCATAATGGGAGGCACTTTTGATCCGATCCATATCGGTCATCTGATCCTCGGAGAAGCCGCTTACGAACAGTATTCCCTTGAGAAGGTCCTTTTCATGCCGGCCGGAAGGCCGCCTTTCAAAGAAGGGCGGAAGGGCATGGCATCCAATGAGCAGAGAACGGAGATGGTAAGGCGCGCGATCGCGTCAAATCCCCATTTTGAACTCTCCATGCTGGAAATGAACGAGGACGGGATGAGCTATACATACCGGACCCTCGAAAAGCTGAAGGAAGAGCATCCCGATACGGTATACTATTTTGTGATGGGTGCGGACTCGCTGATGTATTTCGACACCTGGATGAACCCTCAGAGGATCGCGGACGCGGCGATCATCGTCGTCGCCACGAGAAACCATATGCCGCAGGAGTCGCTCGATGAGAAGATCCGGCAGCTCACGGAAAAGTTCCATGCTTCCATAAGGAAACTTGAGACGCCGAACCTTGATATTTCTTCGAGTCAGATCCGCGAATGGGTATCGCAGGGGAGAGGAATTCAATACTATGTTCCTGACCCGGAGATACATTATATTGAAGAGCAGGGTCTTTATCAGGATATCTGACTGACTCTAAGCAGATGGAAAAAAGAAAAGCCTCTTAAGGGCAAAAAACAGATTTTGGTGCAGATTAAGAAAGACATAAAGGAACAGACGGGGATCTATGGGAAAACAGCCGGGCGATAAGATGGACGAGATTGATGAAGCCTTGAAGAAAATTCTTCCGCGCAAGCGGTACAGACATTCGCAGGGCGTGCGTTACACGGCCTGCGCATTGGCAATGGCACACGGCGCCGATATTCCGAAGGCAGAGATGGCAGGACTTCTGCATGACTGCGCGAAGTATATGTCAGACAAAGTGCTTTACCGTACCAGCAAAAAATATGATATTGATCTTTCAGAAGCGGAAGAGCGCAATCCGGCTCTCATCCATGCCAAAGTTGGAGAATATTTCGCGAAAACAAAGTATAAAGTCACCGATCCGGAGATCCTCTCCGCCATCCGCTATCATACGACTGGAAGAGCAGACATGACACTCCTTGAAAAAATCGTCTTTACAGCGGATTATATTGAACCGATGCGGTTTAAATCGGCACATCTTCCGGAGATTCGACGGGCAGCTTTTTGCGATCTCGATGAAGGCGTTTACCTGATTTTATCCGATACACTGCATTACTTAGCAAATTCGACAAAAGATATCGACAAAACGACGGCAGAAGCGTATAATTTTTACAAAGAAATACATGACCGAAAAAGCAAACATTCGGAGGATGTTTCATGAACAACGCAGAAAGCAAAAAGAAAGCAGCAATTGTATGCAAAGCCATCGAAGAAAAGAAAGGAATTGATCTCAAAGTAATTGAGATCGCCGAGATCTCTACTCTCGCGGATTACTTCATCATTTCGAGCGGCAGCAATGAAAACCAGGTACAGGCGATCATCGACAGCGTCGACGAGATGATGTCCAAAGCCGGGTTTGAGCCGAGGCATACGGAAGGAAAGAGCCCGACACAGTGGATGCTTCTCGATTACGGCGATGTTGTCGTCCACATTTTCAATGAAGAGGGACGTTCTTTCTACGATCTGGAACGTATCTGGGGCGACGGAACGGAGATCGATCCCGCTTCGCTGACGGAAGAAGAATAATTCAAACTGAAGAATTATATATCATCTTTGAAAAACAGAGCCTTTGCGGGCTCTGTTTTTTCTTCGGGCTCCTTTGGCGAAAGTCGCTCCAGAGAACGAGAACAGGGTGACATCAGAAGTTCCAACTGATTATATTACAAGCGTGAGATTATTCAATCCGAGGGAACTCACATAGCTCGCATCCCTGACCATTTTCATGATCATCCGGATCCCGATATGGGAAGTGGGATCATCGGCTTTGTGAAGATCCATGTAGGAGACAGGATCAAAATTAATACAGTTATCACGAAGACGGATCAGACCGTTGCCGTCTTTGAACATCAGGCGAACATTGATCGATTCCTCGTATTTTCTTCCTTTTCCAAATCCGTGTCTCACGATATTGGATGCCATCTCCTCGATACAGAGAGAAATCAGCATTGACGTTCTGGCGTCTTTACCGTGGGCTTCACAGAACTGTGCGGCCTGTTCGGATGCCATGATCACCTCTTCCATGGAATGGATCGTCATATCGATGCGTTCTTCTTTCACCGACATGACGTCATCAGGAAGAAGAGAGTAGTCACGCGGCGAGAATGTGACCCGGTGCTTTTCTCTCCATACATTTACGGAGACAAGAAGAAGCGTAAGAATTTCTCCCGTGATCCAGGAATACCAGACGCCGGTGGTGCCGAACAGGCGGCTGAGCACAAAAACAAAAAGGATTTTGGAGAAGAAACTCTGCGTGGCGGAAATGATATTCGTAAGGCCGGAACGCCCCGTTCCCTGATAAAAATTCTTAAAGGAAGTGTTCATAGAACAGAAGACCAGGGAGAGGGCGAAAAGCCTCGTCCCTTCCGCGGCCATCTGCAGGGCATCGGGATTATCTGTGAGAAACAGGCGTACCAGGAAAGGAGCAGCTGCAATGGTGACAGACGTCACTATGAAATTCAGGATCAGACCGAGGGAGACCATCGTCCGGACGATATTATCGAGAGCATCCCTGTCTTTTTCGCTGTAAAACATAGTCGAGAGCATGAGGGCTACAGATCCTATTCCCGCACCGAAACAATAACAGATATTTGCAATTGTGTTAATGACCGAATAGGCGGCCACAGAGACATTGTGCCCCACGGAAAGCAGTACCTGGTTTGTAAAGTAGACGAGAAGAACGGTGCTCACCTGATTGATCATGGTAGGAATACCGTGTTTCATGAGCGCCCCGAAAATCTTCGCGCGGACTGCGCGAAGACGCAGACGGAACATACATTCCCTGCTTAAAAAATAAGAACCGCCGATGATAAATGCGAGATAATAGCTAAGGCTGGAAGCAATACCCATCCCTAGGGTCCCGCCCTTAAAAACGAAAACATTTAAGAGGTCGAAAACAATATCCGATACAGTCATGAAAACAACTGCCAGAGCGAGCCTTAATCCTTTTCCTGACATCTGGAGATACGGAACAAGGGTCTGTGCCATAAGAAATGCGGGAGCGCCGATAATGAAACCGGTCAGGTAATCTTTTGTGAGGAAAAACACATTATTATCCGGAACAGGTTTTCCCGCACCGAGGGCGGTACAGACGGGTGTTATAAAAAGAAGGATGAAAATAAGACCGGCCAGCGCGACACTTAATACAAGAACAACGGAAGAAGAAAAACAGATATCCGTACCTTCCCGGTCTCCCATGCCCATCGACCTGCCGCATACGACCTGAATGCCGGCAGTCATCATGCTGCCGAACGCGGCGAAGATAAGGAGGATCGGATTGGTCAGCCCATAGGCTGTCATGGCGTCGACACCCAGATAGCGGCCGATCATGACGCTGTCCACAAACATACAGATCATGACCGTCATTGCAGAAAGGATCTGTGTGACGAGCATCTGACGAAAAATTCTTTTAATCATAAAGTACTCACGCCTGTTATAAACATAAACCAAAAATCAATATAAATTATAATATCTGTATTTTTTGTATTCTTCAAGAAGGAATCGATTTCCGACTGATCTGAACCCCCAAAAGGTAACACTTTTCTTCCACTGATCCCCTCTGAGGGTAACAGAGGAGGGAAAGATGGCTT
>SVDL01000131.1 GCA_015057835.1 Lachnospiraceae bacterium | reverse complement strand
CGTGTCAGTCCTGCGGGGGCGAGATCATCGCCGATGAGAACACCGCGGCGACGTCCTGCCCGTACTGCGGCAATCCGGTCGTCATGACCGGGCAGTTCAAGGGGGAACTGCGTCCGGAATGGGTGATCCCGTTCAAAAAGAACAAAGAAGAGGCAAAGGCGACCTTCCGGAAATACCTGGAAGGAAAACAGCTGCTTCCGAAAGTTTTTAAGGATGAAAATCATATCGACGAGATCAAGGGCGTCTATGTGCCGTTCTGGCTGTTTGACGCGGACGTCGACGCCTATATACGCTATAAAGCGACAAGAGTAAGGACATGGAGCGACCGGGATTATAACTACACGGAGACCAGTTATTACTCCGTTCTCCGTCAGGGAAGTCTCGGCTTCAGCGCGATCCCTGCGGACGGATCCTCCCGAATGGCCGATGATCTTATGGAATCCATTGAACCGTTCGATCTTTCGGAAGCGGTGCCGTTCCAGACAGCGTATCTCGCGGGTTACCTCGCCGATAAATACGATATTCCCGCGGTCGAATTCAAAGACAGGATCGATAACAGGATCCGGACTTCGACCGCTGCCATGTTCAATTCCACGGTGGATTCCACGTATGCGACCGCAGTGCCGGAACAGACGAGTCTTCAGTACCTGAACAGCGCGGCGCATTACGCCCTGTATCCGGTGTGGGTCCTCAACACGACCTGGCAGAACCAGCATTACATCTTCGCCATGAACGGCCAGACCGGCAAGTTCATCGGCGATCTGCCCGTTGACAACGGCGCGTATTACAGGAATATCTTCATCACGGCGCTGATCGTAGCGGCGATCATTTTCGCGATCGCCTGGTTCGTACTGTAAAGGAGGCGGGAAGATGAAAAAACGGTTTTTATCGATCCTTCTTGCAGTATTGATCGTGGCGCTGACCGCGCTGCCCGTCTTTGCGGTCGAACCGCTCAAGGTGCCGCGGCTTACGGATGACGCCGATCTGCTGACGGGGGAAGAGGAGACGAAGCTCCTCGCAAAACTGGATGAGATCAGTGAGAGGCAGGCGTTTGACGTCGTCGTCGTAACGAAGAACGGACTCGACGGCAAGACGCCGCAGGAATACGCGGACGACTATTTTGACTACAACGGATTCGGCCAGGGGACGGATTACGACGGAGCGCTTCTGCTGCTCGATATGGATTCCCGCAGCTATCACATTTCCACCTCCGGATACGGCATTACGGCGCTGACAGATTACGGAATGACTCTTATGGAGGATTCTTTTGTGCCGAAACTCTCCGCGGGGAATTATTATGACGCCTTTACGGATTTCGCGAATCAGTGCGACTATTATGTGACAAAAGCGAAAGAAGGAACGCCCATCGATGTTCCCGACGCGGAGCCTCTTACGGATCCGGAACCGCCGGTGAAGCATAAACCGGGACTCGGAACAGCGGGGATCGCCGGCGCCATCGGACTTTTAGTGGGTTCCCTCCGGGCGAACGGCATGAAAGCCAAGCTGAAAACCGTGAAACGGCAGCAGAACGCCGCGGAATATGTGCGCCGCGACAGCATGAGAATGCGCGTTTCAAGGGACGATTTCATGTACAGAAACGTTACGCGGACGGCGAGGCCGAAAGAAACGGACCGCGACAGCGGAAGCCACGGCGGCAGTACGACGCACATAAGCTCTTCCGGGCATACGCACGGCGGATCGGGCGGGAAATTCTGAGGATCCCCGGGAATCCCGGATGTGCAGTATCCACAGCAAAAAGATGGATCTTCAGGAGAGTGTGATCTCCTGAAGATCCATTTTATTGTCTAAGATTTACAGGACCCGTTTCTGATGAGCTTTTTTACTCAAATAAAAGAGAGAGAAACTCTTTTTCCGTAATGCCGCCAAGGCATTGATCAAATTGAGCTGCTCCGACAGACCGGACAGCGTCCGATACCGGTTCTTTCCGAAACGGCGTTCCCCGGAGCGCGTCCAGAAGGGGCGTGACCGGCGTCAGGGCGAGAAAATCGCCGAAGATCTGCACATCCTGAATGACTCCGTGGGAAAGAGAGAGCAGGACTTCAACAGTGCCGGCGGGAAACCGTTTCTTAAAATGCATATCCAGAGCAGGAGAGCGGCCGTAATTCCATTCCCACGTGACGTATTTCCGGTCCCGCAGCTCACGGACAGCCCGAAGCTCTTCCTCTGTGAGAGTGCCGATGGAGGGAACGCAGCCAACGGAAGTTCCTTCCGCGGGAGTGCTGCCAACGGAAGTATCTCCCACAGGAGTGCCGCCAATGGAAGCGGTCCCGGCGGAAGAACCGCCCGTCAGGTATTTCAGAAGGTAACTGCGGAACTCCGCCATTGTCATGTCTGTTTTCAGAAGCGGACGGATATTGCCGATCCGGCTTCTCACGGACTGAATTCCCTTGGCCTTGAATTTCTCCGGATCCACGCGGAGAGCGCCCTCCACGGCGGCCGGATCGGAATCGAAGAGGAGCGTTCCGTGGTGCAGGATCCTCCCGTGATCGATCCGCTGCGCGGTTCCGGAAACTTTTCTTCCCTCCGCGAGGATATCATTTCTGCCGGAAGCTTCCGCCTGCACGCCGAGAGAGCGGAGAGCGGCGAGAATGGGTTCCGTGAAGCGCTCTTTTGTGACCGCTTCCGCCTGATCCGTGTCGGTAATAAAAGAATAGTTCAGATTCCCGAGATCGTGGTAGACCGCGCCGCCCCCGGTCGTCCGGCGGACGACTCTGATCTTTTTTTCTTCGACGAGAGCGCGGTTGATCTCCGCTTCGGTATTCTGGTTGAGTCCGATCACGATCGTATTTTCGTTCTGCCAGAGAATCAGATAGCTCCCCTCACGGCGGTGCGTGAGGACGTATTCTTCAAAGGCCAGATTATAATACGGATCGGTGCTTCCGGTCTCGAGACAGGTGAAAGACTGTTCCATAGAGCATTTTCCTCGGAAAGGCTGGATCTTATATGCAACCTGTATTTTACTATAATTTGTCCCGAAAATACAGACAGACCGGCGGTTCTTGTGAAACCCGGCATCTTCTGCTACAATCACGGAAAGACATTTCCGAAAGGAGAATCTTACATGAGGCTGAAAGCCGCCCTGCACAATCTGGGGTGCAAAGTAAATGAATATGAACTCGAGGAGATGGCCTCCGACCTCGCGGCCCACGGCTTTGAAATCGTTCCCTTCGAACCCGGCGCGGATCTCTACGTCATCAATACCTGTACGGTGACCAATATCGCCGACCGGAAATCCCGCCAGATGCTGCATAAAGCGAGGAAAATGAATCCGGGCGCCGTCGTTGCGGCCTGCGGGTGTTACGTGGATGTGCGGAAAGAGGACCTGAAAACGGATCCGGCGATCGATCTCGTCCTGACAAATGCGGAAAAGAAAAACATCGCGGAGGCTGTGCTGCCGTATTTCCGTGAGCAGCTGGGCGCGGAGCCGGACGCGCAGATCGCGCAGACTCATACGCGCGCCTTCGTCAAGATCCAGGACGGGTGCAACCAGTTCTGCTCCTACTGCATCATTCCCTATGCGAGGGGACCGGTCGTTTCAAGACCGGAGGAGGAGATCCTGGAGGAGATTCGGCAGAAGGCGGAGAGCGGTTACAGGGAAGTCGTCCTTACCGGCATTCATATCAGTTCCTACGGTCACGACAAAGAGACGGGAGGAAAACGGATCGCCTGGCGGCCCGTTGAGGGGAAAATGCCGCCGATGTTCCGCCTGATCGAAAAAATACACGCGATCCCCGGGATCGAGAGGATCCGGCTCGGATCTCTTGAGCCGCGCATCATGAGTGAGGAATTTACCGAAGGACTCTCGAAAATGCCGAAGATCTGCGCGCAGTTCCATTTATCCCTCCAGAGCGGGTGCGATGAGACGCTCCGGCGCATGAACCGGCATTATACGACGGAAGAATACGCGGCGATCTGCGAGCGGATCCGGAAGTATTTTCCGGATGCCGCC
This sequence comes from Lachnospiraceae bacterium, assembly GCA_015057835.1. Taxonomy (GTDB): domain Bacteria; phylum Bacillota; class Clostridia; order Lachnospirales; family Lachnospiraceae; genus Chordicoccus. The sequence continues at coordinate 1,481 of SVDL01000131.1, read as the reverse complement.
ATCACCACCGACATCATTACGGGATTTCCGGGGGAGACGGAGGAGGAGTTTGGCGAGACAGCGCGTTTCGCGGACAGGATCCGCTTTGCGAAAATGCATGTGTTCCGCTATTCGAGAAGAGAGGGAACCCCCGCGGCGGTGCGGACGGATCAGGTGCCGGAGCAGGTGAAAATAACCCGCAGCGAAGTCCTTCTGAAAAAGAATGAGGAACTGGAGAAGCAGTTTGCGCAGCGGTTCCTCGGCAGGACCGTTTCGGTACTGTTTGAAGAGAAGAGAATGACGGACGGCGTAATGGCCTGGATGGGGCACACGAAGGAGTACATCGAGGTGCGTCTTATGCCGGAACCGGAGGGAGCGGAGAAACTTAAGAACAGCTCCGCGTCCGCAGAAACCCCGAAGAACCGGGAGAGCAGCGCGGCTGTAAGCGAAACATCCATGGAAAACTGTATTGAGGACTGCATCCTCACGGAGATCCGGCAGGGGTACGCCGTCTGCCGCCTCTGCGGAAAAGAAGACGGAAGTTCTGCTGTTTGCTGAGGGCAGGCTTTCATCAGCAGGAAAAAGCAGACACCTGTGCCGGAAAAAGCAGACATCTGTGCCGGAATAAGCAGACATCTGTGCCGGAAAAAGCAGACATCCGTGCCGGAAAAAAGGAGCATACGCATGGAAATTGAGAGAAAATGGATGGTGAAAGACTGGCCTCAGGACAGAGAGCCGGTGAAAACATACAAAATGAGACAGGGCTACGTCTGCACGGATCCGACGGTCCGGATCCGGGAGGAGGCGGAGAGCGGCGGAAAGACGGAATATGTCCTCTGTTTTAAATCGCACGGAAGCGATCACGGACTTGTCAGGCAGGAGATCGAGATCCTGGTGGAAGAAGAGAAATTCCGGGAACTGGAACAGCTCATCGGGATCCCGCTCATCGAAAAAGAGCAGAGGGTCTACGCGCTGAAAGACGGATTACTGCTGGAAGTCAACGACGTGGACCGGGGAATGCCGACACACTATATGTATGCCGAGATCGAATACCTGACTGCCTGGGAGGCAAAGACATGGAGACCGGATGAGGACGGACTTGCGGAATATCTCTGTGACGATGTGACGAGCCAGCCCGGGCAGACCATGGCAGCTTACTGGAATCTGACGAGGCTGAACAGCGGGACTGTGCAGGAGTAGGTTGTATTTTTTATCTATTTGTATTACAATAAAATTCACTATGGGGATTTGTCGCATCCGCGGCAGAAACTTGCGTAAGTGAGGTGAACAAGATATGGCAGATTTCGGCAGCACACAGTATTTCCGTTTTAACCCGGACCAGGAGATCGACATCAAGCACGTATTAAAAACGGCATACGAAGCAATGGCTGAGAAAGGGTACAATCCTGTCAACCAGATCGTCGGATACATTATGTCCGGTGATCCGACCTATATAACAAGTTCAAAGGTGCGCGTTCCCTGATCACAAAGGTCGAACGTGA
>SVDL01000130.1 GCA_015057835.1 Lachnospiraceae bacterium | reverse complement strand
TGGAAGTCAAAGTCATTTCCGGCGACAACCCCGTCACGGTCTCCACCGTCGCCAAAAAGGCGGGCGTCATCGGATTCGATAAATATGTGGATGCGTCGACGCTGCCGGAAGACCCGAAAGAGCTCCGGAAGGAGATCTCCAAATACAATATTTTCGGACGGGTCAAGCCCGATCAGAAACAGGCCTTTGTGCGCGCGTGGCAGTCCCTCGGCAATACCGTCGCCATGGTGGGCGACGGCGTCAACGACGTCCTCGCGATCAAGGACGCCGACTGCGGCATCGCCATGGCGGCCGGCTCGGAAGCGGCCAAGCATTCGGCCCATATCGTGCTCATGAACTCGGATTTCACCTCGATGAAGGATATCGTCAAGGAGGGGCGCGAGATCATTTCCAATATCGAGCGCGTGAGTTCCCTGTACCTCACAAAGACCATTTATTCCGTGATCCTCGTTTTCATTTACATTCTTCTGCGCAGAAGCTACCCCTTCACGACCCTGCAGATGGGCCTCATCAATTCCTTCTGCATCGGCCTTCCGAGCTTCCTTCTGACGCTCGAGCAGCAGGATCAGCTGCAGCGCGAAGGATTCCTCCGGCATGTTCTGAAAGTGGCCACGCCCGGCGCGCTGACCATGGTCACGACGATGCTGCTCGTGCAGCTCATGGCGGAGATCTTCAACTGGGACGCCAATATCTACTCCACTTTCACCCTCGTTCTCGGCGGTTTTATCGGCATGCTCATCGTGACGCAGGTCTGCATGCCCATGAACGCGTACCACAAATTTATCATCGCGGTGAGCGTCGGCCTGTTCGTGCTGGGGATCCTTTTCCTGCCCGGATTCTACGACATCCATCACCTCTGGATGTGGTGGTCCCTGCTCTTTGTCCCCCTCGCGATCCTGGTCGCGATGCTGATCTACTGGTACTCCCGTCTCACCAACCGTTTCGTCGAATGGTTTTTCCGGGAACAGAAAACAGAAAGGTGATTTTTCCTGTTTTTCATGTATAATAAATATATGCATATCTGATTGCATTTTATGCGCCCGGCAGACCCTGCCGGAGCTGTGTTTTCGCATATGAGGGAGGGAATATTTATGAAATTCTGTATGAATTGCGGAACGAAACTGGAAGAAGGCGACCTTTTCTGCAGAGGATGCGGAGCGAAGATCGCGCAGACCCCCTCCGCGCCGGCGGATCCCTATCAGGGGAATCAGCCGTCCTATGCGGATCCCGGGCAGACCGGAGCGCAGAACCCGCAGCCGGGTTACGGACAGCCGCAGCAGGGAGCTTCCGGTCCCTACGGGCAGGCGGCGGGGTACGCCGGAGGATACAGTCAGGGAGCGCAGCCCGGTTACGGTCAGGGTGCTTCCGGAGCACAGCAGGGGTATTCCCAGGGAGCGCAGCCCGGTTACGGTCAGGGTGCTTCCGGAGCACAGCAAGGGTATTCCCAGGGGACGCAGTCCGGTTACACGCAGGGTTCCCCGGCCGGCTACGGTCAGGCCGGCGGCTACAGCCAGGGTTCACCGGCAGGCGCAGGCTACGGACAGAATGCTCCCGGAGCACAGCAGGGATATTCCCAGGGAGCGCAGTCCGGTTACACGCAGGGCTCCCCGGCCGGTTACGGCCAGGCCGGCGGCTACGCGGGCGGTTACGGCGGCTCTTCCCAGCCGGGACAGGGCGGCTATTCCGGCAGCTACAGCTCCGACTGGAATAAGAATAAAACCTCCAAAGGCCCGAAAGCTAAGAATAAAGCGCCAAAATCCTCCGGAAAAGGAGGAAAGAAACTCGGCATTATCATCGCCTCCATCGTTGCGGCTCTCGCGCTGTGCGCTGTCGCGGCGTTCGCCCTGCCGGGACCGAAGAATATCATTATGAGGACATTCTCCTCCCCGGAGAAATATTACCGCTACGTGGAGGGCAGAGCGGTCAAAGAGGCGTCGGATTCCACAGCCGCCGTTTACGAGAACATTTTCCGCTCCAACCTGAATGTCGACAACCGGGGCATGAATTACAATATCGACGTCGCGCTCTCCGATCAGGCCAAAGATCTCGCGGCCCAGTATATTGAGAGCCAGGGCGCGTCCGGCGTGGACGTCAACTGGATGAACAGTTTCGGCGTTTCCGGCCGCGTGGACACGAAGAACGGAAAATCCTTCGTCTCCGCGGAAGCGCTTCTGAACGGCTCCAAGATCCTCAGCGGAAATATGATCACCGACTTAAACGGCAATGCCGTCTACGGCCAGGTTCCGGAGATCTCCCCTGATTATATTGCCGCCGATCTGTCCACGCTGGGCTACCATTCCTACTATACGCCCGCGCAGGCTCTGCAGATCATCCGTGCCATCTACAACGCGTGCCCGGATGAAGCCACGGCAGAGAAACTCATGAATAAATACATGAACGCGGTGATCGAAAATCTCGAGGAAGTCGAAAAGAGTTCCAAACGTCTTTCCGCAGGCAATCTGTCGGTAAACTACACCGCCCTCGATGTCACGATCACTGCCGCCACGGCCGCCAAAGCGCTGAAGGCCGTCGCGGATCTTATGGAAAATGACGACGATCTCCGTTCCATTTTCAACCAGCTCCTGCAGGCAGCCGGTCAGAGTTCTCCCGCGACCTACTACGACCAGCTTGTTCAGCAAATGCGTTCCATGGCGGAGCAGACGGCCGCCTATCCTTCTTCCGAATCGCTTCTTATGACCGTCTACGTCGATAACAGCGGCGAGATCCGCGGCAGAACGATCTCCTTCGGCGGCTCGGAAGTCCTCCGGATGGCGATGCCGAAGAAAGGCAGCGATGTCGGCGTCGATATCGAGCTGCTCAGCGACGGGCCGACTTTCAAGATCACCGGCGAGGGCACCGAGAGCAAAAACTCCCTCAGCGGAAATTTCAGCGTCACCTACGGAAGATACTCCGATGTTTATGAACTGCTGAAAGTAAATGTCTCCGGCCTCGATACGGAAAGCGCCAAAAAAGGATATATAAACGGCAGCTACAGCATTTCTCCCGGCAGAGACTTTATCTCCGCGATGACCTCGGAATTCGGCAGCAGTAGTGTAGTCTCATCCTTACTCACAGGCATTTCCCTGGATGTCGACGTATCCTCTTCCGAAAATAAGAACAGCGCCTCGATCGGCGTGAGTTACAACGGAAACAGCTTCGGGACGGTCACTGTCAGCCTTGATACAGGCGATGCAAATGACGTCCAGATGATCAGCTCCGCAAAGACTCCGGAGCGATATGTGCAGGATCTTGATCCTTCCGCCTTCCAGGCAGTCATCAGCGCGTTGAACAGCGCCGGCGTTCCTTCTGCATACACTGATCTTCTCCGGCAGTATATTGACTATTACATGTAATGCAAAGACATGGATCCGCTCGTTCGAATTGAAGGAATCAAAAAGAATTACGGCAGAAGAAATATCTTAAACGGGGTCAGCCTTACGGCGGACCCCGGCATGTGTGTCGGCATCCTCGGCAGCAACGGCTGCGGCAAATCGACGCTCCTATCGATCCTCGCGGGGGAGCTCTCGGCGGATGCCGGCTCTTTTTATGTGGAGGGCACGGATCTCCTTCACGCGCCTGCTCTCCGCAGGGAACGCATCGGTTACGCGCCGCAGGGAACGCCGCTCATCGCAGAGCTGAGCGCTCTCGACAATCTGCGCCTTTGGTATGACCGGGAGACTCTGGACGCATCCCTTAAAAACGGTCCGCTGTCTCTCCTCGGGATCCCCGAATTTCTGAAAACGCCGGTCCGGAAGATGTCCGGCGGAATGAAGAAACGGCTCTCCATCGGCTGTTCCATCTCGGGGGAACCGGATATTCTCCTTCTGGACGAGCCCGGCGCCGCCCTCGACCTTCTGTGCAAAGAAGCGATGGAGAACTATTTTTCGGCTTTTCTTGCCGAGGGAGGAATCATTTTCCTCGTCACGCACGACGTGCAGGAACTGCGCCTGTGCAGTAAAAGCTATATTCTCAAAAACGGGACTCTCACCCCGTTCGCATTTGACGGAGACGTCCGCCGCCTCACGGAGGCGCTGAAGGCATGAGCGGGCGCATTTCGGGCTGGCTGGTTTATTTCCGCCTGCAGGGAAAACGGATCCTCCGCCTTCTGCCGGCCATTCTTCTCATCGGCGTCATTTTCCTCGGCGCCGTGCTCTTAGTCGGCCGCTCTTTTTTTATAAGCGATTCCGCCGGCGATTTCCGGAAAAGTATAGAGATCGGCGTGGCGGGCGACACAGACGATCCCATGATCTCCATGGCTTTGAGCGCCCTGCGGAATCTCGACACCTCCCGCTTTGCCATTTCCCTGGAAACGATGACGGAGAAGGAAGCTGCCGCCGCCCTGCGCAGGGGCGAACTGCAGGCATACCTGATCATTCCGGAAGGTTTCTATGATTCCGTAAATTACTACCGGAATGACGTCCAGATCGTCTATGTCTCCACCGACGGCGCGGTAGGCATCGGCACTGTGCTCATCAATGAGATCGCGCAGGCCGTCGGTTCGCTGCTCCTTGAGAGTGAAAATGCCGTCTACGGCATGCAGTCCTACGCCTTCGACCGGTTTGGAGACCAATACAGCCCTGCGCAGATCGGAAGCCTCGGCGAGCAGATGACCGCGCAGTACGCCGTCGCCATCTTCGGCCGGGAATCCATGTACGAAATTCACGAGACAGGTCTCAGCGATTCTCTCTCTTTCCGGGGATACTATGTATGCGCTTTCATTCTGCTGTTCCTGCTCCTGATCGCCATCCCCTTCCATCCGCTTCACACGGACCGGGATGACTCTCTCTCCCGTCTGCTCCGGCTGCGGGGGCTCTCCTGCTTCGGCCAGGTCCTGGCCGAATACCTCGCCTTTGTTCTGACCGTCATGCTTCTCATGATTCCGGCGCTCGCCGGGGCAGGTCTGCTCCTGCGCTCGTCCGGTTTTTCGATCCCCGAGTTCGCCTCCTCCGAGATCTCCGGCATGCTCTCCCTGTTTCCGGCGTGCTGCGCGGCGATCCTCGCGGCGGGCAGTCTGCAGTTTTTCCTGTACGAACTGTTCACAGGCGCTGTCTCCGGGATCCTCATGCAGGTCCTCACCGCCCTGTCCGGCGCGTATATTTCGGGATGTTTTTATCCGATCAGCTATTTTCCGGCAAAAATGCAGGCCGTCTCCGATTTCCTGCCCGCGGGGACAGCCCGGCTTCTCCTGGAAAACCGTGCTCTCGGAAGTTATGACGCAGGTATTTTCCTTCGGGCAGCTCTCTGGACCGTCCTCTTCCTCGTTCTCTCCTCCGCGGCGCGCCGTCTGAAGCATTCTCTGCCCGGCCGCTCCGGGGCGGAAAGGAGGCGGGCGGCATGAAAGGTATGAACAGCGGCGCGAAAGACAGGAACGGCGGCGCGAATGCCAGCCTGAAAGTCAGGAACGGCAGCGCGAAAGGAATGAACGGGAACACGGGAAACAGCCTGCGTCTCCGCCTGACGAG
>SVDL01000129.1 GCA_015057835.1 Lachnospiraceae bacterium | reverse complement strand
GTGATCCACGACGGAAAGATCGACCTTCAGAACGCCGGACTCACGGACGATATGCTGCGCTCCGTATCCCGGATCGTGATCGTCGCGTGCGGGTCCGCATGGCATGTCGGAATGGCGGCCCAGTATATCCTGGAGGATCTCGCGGAAATACCGGTGCGCGTCGAACTCGCTTCGGAATACCGCTACAGAAAGATCATTCCCGATCCGGACTCCCTCGTCATCGTGATCACCCAGTCCGGCGAGACGGCGGATTCGCTGGCGGCGCTGCGGATCTCGAAGGAGCTGGGGATCCGGACACTCGGAATCGTCAACGTGGTCGGTTCCACTATCGCCAGGGAAGCGGATAATGTCCTGTATACTCTTGCGGGACCGGAGATCGCTGTGGCGACGACAAAAGCCTACTCCGCGCAGCTTGCGGCGATGTATGCCCTCTCGGTGCAGTTCGCTTATGTCCGTGAAAAGATCACACAGGAACAGTACGCTTACTACGTGGACGAACTGCTTGCCATTCCGGACAAGATCAAAAGAGTACTGGAAGATAAGGAGAGGATCCAGTGGTTCGCGGCCAAATTTGCCTACGCGAAAGATATTTTCTTCCTGGGGCGCGGCGTGGATTACGCGATCAGCCTTGAGGGAAGCCTTAAACTGAAGGAGATCAGCTACGTTCACTCCGAGGCATATGCGGCGGGAGAAATGAAGCATGGAACCATCAGTCTCATCGAAGACAATATTCTGGTGATCGGCGTACTGACCCAGAACTCGCTCTATGAGAAAACGATCAGCAACATGGTCGAATGCAAAGCGAGAGGGGCGTACCTCATGGGACTCACAAGCTACGGCCACTATAATGTCGAAGATGCCGTGGACTTCACTGTTTATATTCCGAAGGCGGACGAGCATTTCATGGGAAGTCTCGCCGTCGTGCCGCTGCAGCTGTTCGGCTATTACTCCGGCGTCGCGCGCGGACTGGATGTCGACAAGCCCCGCAATCTTGCCAAGAGCGTAACAGTGGAATGAAAAAATAATTGCATTGATACCGCTGCGTTATTATAATATTTTCGGTAACAAAAGTTGCTGCTGCCTGCGAAGAATCTCTTCCGGGCAGCAGATTTACAATTCGGAAGGGGAGGCGCAGAATCATCTGCGTAGACACGAATATGGGGAAATATTTTGGAACAGACGGCTTCCGCGGGGAGGCAAACAAAAACCTGACTTATGAACACGCCGTGAAGATCGGACGTTTTCTCGGATGGTATTACGGCAAACGGCTGGACAAAAAGGCCAAGATCGTGATCGGCAAAGATACGAGACGTTCCTCTTATATGTTTGAATACGCGCTCTGCGCGGGTCTTACTGCTTCGGGAGCGGACGCGTATATTATGCATGTCACAACAACACCGTCGGTGTCTTACATCGCCCGCACGGATGATTTCGACTGCGGCATCATGATCTCCGCGTCTCACAACCCGTTCTACGACAACGGCATCAAACTCGTCAATGACAACGGCGAAAAGATGGATGAGGAGACCATTCTGAAGGTCGAGGACTATCTCGACGGGAAGATCGAAGTGCCGCTCGCGGAAAGAGAAGAGATCGGCCGCACGGTCGACTATGTGGAAGGCCGCAACCGCTACGTCGGATATCTGATCGGCATGTCCAAATACAGTTTCAAGAACGTCAAGGTGGGCCTTGACTGTGCGAACGGTTCCGCTTGGTCCATCGCGAAAAGCGTTTTCGATGCTCTCGGAGCGAAGACCTACGTCATCAGCAACGAACCGAACGGCTACAACATCAACACGGAATGCGGATCGACGCATATCGAACATCTGCAGAAATTCGTCGTCGACAACGGTCTGGATATCGGATTTGCCTATGACGGCGACGCGGACCGCTGCCTGTGTGTAGATGAAAAGGGAAATGTCGTCACGGGCGATCACATCCTTTACATCTACGGTCTCTATATGAAAGAGCGCGAGAAGCTGCTCAACAATAAGGTCGTGACGACTGTCATGTCCAATTTCGGTCTCTACAAAGCACTGGATGCCGTCGGCATCGGGTATGAGAAGACCAAAGTCGGCGACAAATATGTCTACGAGAACATGGTTCAGAACGGCCACCGCATCGGCGGAGAACAGTCGGGCCATATCATTTTCACGAAATATGCGACGACCGGCGACGGCATTCTCACTTCCCTCAAGATGATGGAAGTCATGCTTGCCAAGGAAAAACCGATGTCCGTTCTCGCGGAACCGGTGAAATTCTATCCGCAGGTACTGAAGAACGTCCGCGTGAAGAGCAAACCGGACGCCCAGAACGATCCGGATGTCCAGGCGGCAGTAGCCCGCGTCGCGGAGAAGCTCGGCGACGAGGGAAGGATCCTTGTCCGTGAATCCGGCACAGAGCCCGTGATCCGCGTAATGGTAGAGGCGGGATCCGATGAGATCTGCGAAAAATACGTGGATGAGGTCATCGATGTGATCCGCGAGAAAGGTCATTTCGCTTAAGGAAGGAATATTGCAATGCTGACAATTAATGATTTATACGATCTTGACCACACGCTGGCAGCGGATTACCTGAGACAGTTCACTTATCCGTGGGAGGCTCTCAAAGGGATCAAGGAGCTGATCCTGAAGCTCGGGAAAGAACTGGACCCGGCGGAGTATGAAGAGGTCTCGGAAAATGTCTGGGTGCACCGCACCGCGAAGGTATTTCCGAGCGCTTATCTCGGAGCGCCCTGCATCATCGGTCCGAACACGGAAGTGAGACACTGCGCCTTCATCCGCGGCAGCGCCCTCGTAGGCGCGGACTGCGTCGTCGGCAATTCCGTCGAGCTCAAAAACGTGATCCTTTTTGATCACGTACAGACCCCGCATTACAATTATGTCGGCGATTCGATCCTCGGATATTACTCCCACATGGGAGCGGGATCCATCACAAGCAATGTCCGCGCGGACAAAAAGCTCGTCGTGGTGCACGCGCCATCGGGCGAGATCGAGACCGGTATCAAGAAATTCGGAGCGATGCTCGGCGATTACGTGGAATGCGGATGCAACGCCGTTATGAACCCGGGAACCGTGATCGGAAGACACAGCAATATCTATCCGACCTCCTGCGTGCGCGGTGTGGTTCCGGAAAACAGCATCTTCAAGAATAATGGAACGATTGTGCCAAAGCGCAGTTAATAAAGGAGAAAAACCATGAGAGTAGTAATTCAGGAAAACTATGACAAGATGTGCAAATGGGCGGCGGATTACATCGCCGGCAAGATCAACGCTCACAAAGAGGACAGACCGTTCGTACTCGGCCTTCCGACAGGTTCTTCACCGCTTGGCGTCTATGCGGAACTCGCCAGAATGAATAAGGCCGGAGAAGTGACATTTAAGAATGTGGTCACCTTCAATATGGACGAATACCTCGGACTGCCCAGAGACCACGAGCAGAGCTACTGGTATTTCATGTGGAGCAATTTCTTCGATCACATCGATATTCCGAAGGAAAATGTCAACATCCTGAACGGCATGGCGGAAGATCCGGAAGCGGAATGCGCCCGGTATGAAGCGAAGATCGCTTCCTACGGCGGCATCGACCTGTTCCTTGGCGGAATCGGCGCTGACGGCCACCTCGCGTTCAACGAGCCGTTCACCTCTCTGACTTCCCGCACCGGCGTCCGCGATCTTACAACGGATACACTGATCGCGAATTCCCGTTTCTTCGACAATGATCCGACGAAGGTCCCGACCCAGGCCCTCTCGGTAGGCGTCGGCACAGTCACGGATTCCAAAGAAGTCCTGATTCTCATCAACGGCCATCACAAGGCGCGCGCCCTGGCAGCCAGCGTGGAAGGCGGCGTCTCCCAGAAATGGACCTGCAGCGCTCTTCAGCTTCACCAGGCGGCGATCATCGCCTGCGACGAGGCGGCCTGCGGTGAACTGACCGTAGATACCTACAAGTACTTCCTTGATATCGAGAAAAAGGAAAGACTGTAAACCCGATATTACTGAAAGTAAAAAAACGGCGCCGCAAGGCGCTGCTTTTTTTGTCCTCAGGGAAGGGGTTAAAAGACACATACATAGTTTTGAAAAACTTATGAAACGGTTCCGCAACACTTAATTAGTGGTTTTCGAGTTGCGGAACGGAGCCTTATATGGTAGACTGATACTGGTTTTTTATCTTGCGCAGACGAGGAAAATAATTTATTCTATAGGAGAAGAACTATTATGCAGAAATACCAGTTGACCTGCTGCTCAACGGCAGATGTTACGGAAGAATTCTACAAAAGCAGAGACATCGATTACATATGCTTCCACTTTAATCTGGATGGCGTTGAGTATGCCGATGATCTGGGAAAATCGATTCCGTTCGACCGTTTTTACAAAATGATCGCGGACGGCGCGATGCCGGTCACCTCTCAGGTCGGGACGGGAGAATATGTCGAATTCTGGGAATCGTACCTCATGAAGGGCATCGATATTCTTCATGTGACGCTTTCCTCCGGCATCTCCGGAACGATCAATTCCGCCATGGCGGCGAAAGAGCTGCTTGACGAGAAGTATCCCGACCGGAAGATCATGGTCCTCGATTCTCTTGCCGCATCCTCCGGCTACGGTCTGTTCATGGATTATCTCGCTGACAAACGCGATGAAGGCATGAGCATGGAGGAACTGTATGAATGGGGAATGGCGAACCGTCTGTATGTGCATCACTGGTTCTTCTCGACGGATCTGACCAGCTATTACCGCGGAGGCCGCATTTCCAGAACAAGCGCGGCAGTGGGAAATCTTCTCGGGATCTGCCCCCTTATGAACGTCAATGACGAGGGCAAACTGATCCCGCGGCGGAATATCCGGTCCAAAAAGAGAGTTATCTCCGAGATCGTCAAAGTCATGGCCGCGCACGTGCAGGACGGTGCGGAATATTCCGGAAAATGCATGCTGAGCCAGTCGGCCTGCATTGAAGACGCGGAAGCGGTCGTGCAGAAAGTAGAAGAGATCTGCCCGAAACTGAAAGGAAAGATCATCATCAACAGTATCGGGACCGTGATCGGCTCCCATACAGGACCCGGCACAGTAGCCCTGTTCTTTATGGGGGACAAGCGAACAGCGTGAAAAAGGGCGGAGGACAGATCCCCCCGCCGCAGCAGACACTGCCCTGGGGCAGTGCTCATTTGCCGCTTTTGAAACGGCGGCAAGGAAGGAGAATATTATGGGACTGATCAGTGCTGCACTCGGAGCTGCCAGCGGAGTACTTGCCGACTCCTGGAAAGAGTTTTTCTATTGCGAAGCCCTTCCGGTTGACGTGCTTGTCACAAAGGGAAAAAAGAGGATCGGCGGAAGATCTTCAAACCGTTTCGGCAATGACAACATCATCACCAGCGGTTCCGGCATCGCCGTCGCTGACGGACAGTGCATGATTATCGTTGACAACGGCAAGGTCGTGGAAGTCTGCGCCGTTCCAGGCGAATATACCTATGA
>SVDL01000128.1 GCA_015057835.1 Lachnospiraceae bacterium | reverse complement strand
TATTTCATGCTTTGTTCGACCATTCGATAGTAACCTCCATAAAAGCCAGTAATGGATTAATGTGAATATTGAGAGCATTATAGCATAGAAATGGAAATACAGAAAACAAAAACACGGGATTGCTGCATGAATATGCAAAAAAATAACCGGCGGTACCGGTTATTTTCAAGGCATTTCCGTGTGGTCAGAAGAAAACCTTATTCTGTTTCATCCTGCGTTCCGGAGTCCGGAGAAGACGGCGAAGCAAGCCAGTCCAGCTTTTTTCCTTCCTCTTCCGTCTCAAAAGATTCGGAGTGCAGGAACTTGCGGATCGCGAAAATGCCGGCGATCGCGATGATGCAGAGGACATTTTCAAGGCCGTTATCGTGGTTGAGGACCAGGTGACGGGCGATGGCGAAAAGCAGGACTTCCAGAACGCTTCCGGGGGTGTGCTTGACAAGCATTTTCGTGAATTCAATGCCGACAACGAGCATCAGGGCAAATTCGAGGAATTCATGAAAAGCTTCTCCTCCGGCGCCTTCCCGGATGAGACCGGGGAGTTCCCTAATAAGAGAGATAAAAGTGAGCGCAAATGCGATCAGGACAGTGACCGCCAGCACGATCTCAAAGATGTCAAGAATGTGCTCGGTCCACATGGCTGCCCAGTAAGACAGGTTCTTTTTTTCGGAATGGCTTTCTTTTTTCATGTTTTCGATCTATCTCTTAATGAAAATGCTTTATTGAAAACGCGTCTTTTGAAGATTATTCCAGTCCTTTATAGAACTCGATCTCTGAAATACAGCAGTCCGGGAAATAGGAGTTGAAGGTCTCCCCAATGGTGAAGGAGACGCTGTCCACGTTCTGCATAGGCTCCGAGAATACGACGTAATGATCTTTCATCTCGTCCGGGAATTCAATGTCATAAGACTGTCCGCCTATATCAATCCGAAGAGTCTTCGGCCTTCCGTTCCGCTCGTAGGACTCCTCGCTCTTCCAGTTGCCGAGATTGAGTTTCATGCAGGATACCGACACCGGTTCGGAGAAATGCGCCGTGATGACCTGTCCTTCTCCGTACCCTTCAGCGCCTTCCTGCCAGGAGGAAGCGACATCGCCGTCAAATGCACGGATCGGGGAGTTGTTGATCGTCTCGTCGTGCTGTACGAGCTCTGATGTGGCTTCTGCGCTGTCAACGAAAAGCCTGTATTCGTGATCTGTAAAATACTGTGTCGGCGCATCCGCGGAGTACCCGGCCTGCACGCGGGACGCATCAAAAGGCTCCGGCGTCGGTTCCGGAGTGGGAGTCGGCGTTTCTGTCGCCTGCGCTTCGGAGGACTGGCCTTCTTCTGCTTCACCTGGATTCTCCGCTGTGGATTCCGCTCTTTTCGGCAGTTTGGGAACACTGAAAGAAAGCGGCTGGTTCTTGGGCTTAATGAGTGTGATCAGCGCCGCAAACAGTCCGCCGGCCACAACAAGAATCAGTAAAATTCCGAGGACGGGAGGTATTGTTTTTTTTCTCTTTCCGGACATGTCTTTCTATCCCTTCTTTGATTATAAGTATTATTAATCATACTATTTTTGAGTAGTGTTTGCAATGAAATGATATTTATCAATCTTTTAATTTTCATTAAACAAGTATGAAATGAACACTCTCCTGTCTTGCGGTTTATTCGGGTTTATTGTATATTGGTTTTACGAATAGATGGCCTCCGGTGGGGAGAAATGCGGCCGCTTCTTGTCAGTATTGTCCGTCGCCTGACGGCAGAAATAAGGGGAAAACAGAAATGAAACGAGTCACCTATCACGATCAGAACGATCTCAAAAATACCGTCCGCCTCAGGGAGATGCTGCAGGAGCTTCCTCCGTTTGCAGCGGATTATTTCCGCGGTATTCTCGGCTCCACATCCACGAGAACAAGACTCTCCTACGCCTACGACATCCGGATCTTCTTCCGTTTTCTGCTGGAAAGAAATCCCATTTATAAGAATAAGACCATGCGCGATTTCCGTGTGGACGATCTTGACCGCGTAACGGCTCTTGATATCGAAGAATATATAGAATATCTGCGCGTCTATGAAGATGAGGAGAAGGGGATCATCACAAACGGCGAGCGCGGGCTTAAGAGAAAAATGTCCGCGATCCGGAGTTTTTACGCATATTATTTCCGGCATGAAATGATCAAAACCAATCCGACCGTCCTTGTCGATATGCCGAAGATCCACGAGAAAGCGATCATTCGGCTGGACACGGATGAAGTGGCGGCGCTGCTCGACTATATTGAACATGCAGGTGATACGCTCACCGGTCAGGCGAAAGTTTTTTATAACAAAACAAAAGAGAGGGATCTCGCAATGATCACTCTCCTGCTCGGCACAGGGATCCGTGTCTCGGAGTGTGTAGGCCTTGATGTGGAAGATATTGATTTCAGGAACAACGGCATCCGTGTGATCCGGAAAGGCGGCGCGGAGGCGATCGTCTATTTCGGGGAAGAGGTCGAAAAAGCGCTGAAGAATTATCTGGAAGTGCGGAAAGGCATTACGCCGGTAGCCGGCCACGAACACGCACTCTTCTATTCCGCCCAGAGGAAACGAATGGGTGTCCGCGCCGTTGAGAACCTGGTCGAAAAATACGCTTCACAGATCACAACAGTTAAAAAAATAACTCCGCATAAACTGCGGAGTACATACGGTACGGCGCTGTATCACGAGACGGGTGACATCTATCTTGTTGCCGATGTTCTTGGCCACAAAGATGTCAATACGACACGGCGCCACTATGCCGCAATGGATGAAAACAGCCGCAGACGGGCTGCCAAAGCAGTTCGTCTGCGGGAAGAATAAGTCCGTATAATTGTTTTTTTATTATTTCGGCTTCGGGAAGAGAAACGTCACCATTCTCTCCCGAGATCCTGCCGGTCAGCGTAATCAAGGAGCTTTGGCAGATCAAACACACAGGTATCCGCCGCGTTTCCTCCTGCGAGGATCCGGAGTTCTTCACCGGATGCATACGTCACGTTCAGGCTGTACGGAGGAAGACTTACATTGTTTGTCTTATAATATCCGTTCCACCCGGCAATACCTTCTTCACGGATGAGATCGGCAAGTCCTCTCACATACTCTTCCGATACTTCCCCGCGGAACTGAAACATCACGTAGGAGCTCCCCATTCCTCTCATGTCCATTTCATAGGAACCGTCATCCGTCTTCATGATCGTCCAGCTGTAGCTGCCGTCATACCAGTCTTCCGTGCCGTAGGTGCGGCCGGAACCGATCGTAAAGCTCAGCTCAAATTCCGTGATTTCAGAAGAATCTATTGTTTTCGGCAGGTCTTTTGAATAATCACGGATCTCTTTTTCTGCTGCCAGCGTCTCCTCTGAGACGAATTTGTAATTATGTCCGTCACCGTCCAGAACTTCGTCATAAGCGGTTAATCTGCCGTCTTCGATCTCAATATCGGACATGACTCCGAAATGGTCACTGCTCTCATAAGGCTGTATCACATACCGGCCGTATTTTTCGGCAAGCCGGAAGCGATAGGTGTATTCATGCCCGTTTTCTGTGACCGTCATCCGGTCATTGCTGATCGTGAGGACAGTGTCTCCGTTAATGTCATACCATGTCCCCTGAACAGCCTGAAGCGCTGCGTCCCGTCCCGGATCTTCCGTTTCGTCGGTGTCTGTTATGCTTATTTCGGATACTGCCGGATCCGATGGAGAACTTTCCGATGCAGCGGAGTCCCCCGAAGGTTTCTCTTTGTTCGGAGAGGGGCGAGATCCGCACGCTGCAAGAAGAACAGCTGTCAAGAGGATCGGAAGAAGCTTTCGTTTCATCGGTTATCCTTTCTGTCAGAAAGACTCGTTATTCTTCTGCTTTTTTCTCAGGGCGGCGTCCAGCAGAACGTCTTCCTCCACTGCCGCAACAAGGCCGTTTCGAAGCAGAACTTCCTTTACATGCGCCTCTTCTTCCACAGGTACTTCGATCCAGTAAATATCGCGGTCGATCTTTCCTTTTCCGCCGAAATCGCGGGGATCCAGTTTGGCGCCGCAGCCACCTCCCATGACCGTTTCCTGCAGATAATGCCCGGAACGAATACCCGGAATATCCGCATCCTTCAGGATTTTTTTCATCTCTTCCCAGCCTTCGCGGTCTCTTTTCTTAAACACCGGAGTTCTTTTCCGGAACAGATCTTTCAACATGGCAATCCCTTCCCCGGAATGCATAAAGCGGCGATCCGGTTAAAGTACGGAACACATTTTACAATTATATTGTACATACTTATTCGTTATACAAATCAAACCAAATATAAAAAAAGTATAAATATATTATAAACTATATGTTGATATTTGCAACGAAAGGTACTAACATTATGTTGTATCTTTATTTGCATCACTATATTTATAGGAGGAATATAGTTATGGTCAGTTTCTTAATCTGTCTTGCGATTCTGGTCGTCGGATACTTTACGTACGGCAAAGTCGTAGACACCATCTTCAGTCCCGATGATCGCGAAACTCCTGCTGTAGCGATCAACGACGGCGTCGATTACGTTGTTATGCCGCAGTGGAAGCTCTTCCTTGTACAGCTTCTTAACATTGCGGGTCTCGGCCCGATCTTCGGCGCTCTTTCCGGCGCGATGTGGGGACCGGTCGTGTTCCTCTGGATCACTTTCGGTACTGTATTTGCAGGCGCGGTGCACGATTATTTCTCCGGAATGCTTTCTGAAAGAAATAACGGCGCTTCCATCTCCGAAGTGACCGGCATTTATCTGGGCGGAACCATGAAGAACATCATGCGCGTCTTCTCCGTCATCCTTCTGATCATGGTCGGTACTGTATTTGCAGTAGGACCGGCAGGCCTTCTCGTTACTCTTTTCAAGAACAGCGGCGTGGAAGGCGGCATTGTGATCCAGACAACATTCTGGCTTGCAATTATCCTGATCTACTATTTCATCGCAACATTTATCTCTGTTGATAAGGTTATCGGACGCATTTACCCGATCTTCGGCATGTGCCTTATCATCATGGCTGTCGGTGTCTGCATCGGAACGCTTACGAGCGGCACACCGATCCCGGAGATCTTCTCCAACTTCACGAACATGCATCCGGCGGGAACGCCGATCTGGGCATTCATGTTCATCACGGTTGCCTGCGGTGCGATCTCCGGTTTCCATGCTACCCAGTCTCCTCTTATGGCACGCTGCTTAAAGAGTGAGCGTCAGGGACATTTCGTATTCTACGGCGCAATGATCGCGGAAGGCATCATCGCCCTGATCTGGGCGGCAGCTGGCGTCACGCTTCTCGGCGTAGATACTCTTGCTGAGATGGGCGGCGGCAACGCGACGACCGTTTACACGATTTGCACACAGACCATGGGCAAGATCGGCACCATCCTCGCGATGCTCGGCGTTATCGCATGCCCGATCACTTCCGGCGATACGGCGTTCCGTTCCGCCCGTCTTACACTGGCTGACTGGTTCAAGCTGGATATGGGCAAATGGACGACCCGTCTCGCGCTCTGCATTCCGGTTCTCGGCTGCGGTGCGATCCTCGGCTTCGGCAACACGCTCGGATTCATTGATTATCAGATCATCTGGCGTTACTTCAGCTGGTCCAACCAGACACTGGCCATGATCGTTCTGTGGGCAGGCGCTATGTTCCTTGCCAAGA
>SVDL01000127.1 GCA_015057835.1 Lachnospiraceae bacterium | reverse complement strand
GATATCGAGATCCATGATCTTTTCCATGAGGGTGTCAAACGTGGAAAGTCTGCCTCTCATAAACGCGTCATAGACCCCGTCCTCTTTGTCGAGGACGCCCTGCTCGTACATGATCTGCATCACCTGTTTTCCGGAGACGCGGTCATTATAGATCAGATGCTTGTAGAGGATCTTGCTGAAGGAGTCATCCGTCGACAGATAATTGATGATATACTCCGAGAGCTCCTGATAGATCTGCGTGGAATCGATATAATTGTCTTCCGGCGCGATCTCGGCGATATTGATCCAGTTCTGGGAGGCCGCGTATGTCAGGAACTCCTGCAGGCTGATCCGCTCGTCTCTCGACCAGGCGAGGTAGACCTCATCCGTGCGGTCCAGCGCGGTGCTGTCGAGGATCCCCGTTTTATCGAGCAGAAGATCGTTGACGATATAGCTCTGATATTCCTTCATCTCCTTGGAGAGGTCGGAGTAGACCGTCGGATTCTCCGTCGTCAGCTGCCGGGTGATCTCATCGAAGATCTCCCTCTGCTTGACGGTAAATTCTCTCGCCACTTCTCTCTCGACGTCCGAGGAATCGATCTCCGTGAAATGGTGGAAATCGATGATGGAATTGTTGATGAGCGCGAAATAGACTTCATAGCTCGGGATCTTGATGAGCTCCGTATCGTCCGACTCATTCTCCTCGACCGTTCTCGCGTCGATGATGTTGCTCGCGACGATACCGGCAATTCGCTGTTCCAGAATCTTGTAGACGGCTTTCTGGAGATAGGGATCGATGGTCAGATAGACGTCATTTCCGGCGACGGGATCTCTTCTGCCCTCCTCGTCGATAGCTAGCACGCGTCCCACGTTGTCAACGGACACTTTTTCCGATCCGTTGCTGCCCTGCAGCGTCGTCTCCATGACTTTTTCGACGCCGGCTTTTCCGACGATGGACGAATTGGAATACTCCGGATTCTCCTGCTGCAGTTCCGCCAGTTCCTCCGAGGAGATCGTCCCCGTATACCCGATGAGCGGCGCGAAATACTCCGCGTCGGTATAGACTCTTTTCGTGTCCTCGACGATATTGATGCCGGTCAGCGTATCCTTGTTCTCCGTGAGCTCCGCCATGAGTTCATCCGAGAGCTCTTTCGCGATCGTGACCGGAAGATATTTCTGGAAGCTGGTCGTAAAAAGCGCGTAGCGGATCTTGACGATCGCCAGCATTTCTTCTTTTGTCAGTTCCTTCGGGAGATACGGGTGCGCCTCATATTCCTTATCCGTATAAGGATCCTTTGTATTGACGATCGAATACCCCTTCTCGCTGATGAGATACTCCATCATCGTCTCGGCGTCGGCATTTTTCTCCGTCTCTTTCAGATCGTCGATATAGGCATATCCGTATACGTCGGCGCGGAAACGGTCCAGACTTCTTCCCTCGACGTCGTACTGATACATATCCTGATCGTTCACTTCCACGTGGAAAGTCTGGCTGATATCGTTGTCGTACTTTTTCAGGATGGTGTAGATCCGGTAGGCTTCTTCGTTGAGCGAGAGCGCTCTCTCCCTCTTCGTCGGGTAGGTTCCGCTGTCCTCGATGGTCAGCGAATAGGAAAGCTCATTGTACGCCAGAAGATTTCCGTAGCGGTCGAAAATATTTCCTCTCGTGCTGTTGATGGTGCGGGTCTTCGTCGTCCGGATGATAAAATTATTCCTGTAATTCTCCCCTTCGATGATCTGCAGGCGGTAGAGCCGGCAAATGAGGACCGCGGAGAGCATGGCAAATACGACAGCCAGGACGACGATCCTGCCGTTGCCGGTCGTTTTTTTCTTTTTTGTCTTCAGTCTCTTAGCCAAGTTCTGCGTTTTCCTCTTTTTTCTTCCTTAAGGAAGCGGTCTTCGGCAAATAAGATCAGCCTGTAGAGCACGATGGCAAATACCGCCGAACACACCGCCTCGGGAATCATGACTCCGGTGAAATATCCGGCGAACCGGATCCTCCCGCGGAGAAAGAATTTCACAACATAAATAATAAATCCGCATGCGAGATCCGCCGCAAATACGATCAGCGCCGGCACTCTCACAGCCTTCTCAAAATAGACCTTCCAGAAGATCCCCGCCGCGCACCCGCACAGCAGGAGAAGAAGCGCGTAAAATCCGAACATTCTTCCCTGGTAGAGGTCCAGAGCGAGTCCGCTGAAAAATCCGATGGCCATGCCGAAACGGCTGCCGTGGAGAATTCCCGCAGACACGGTGACGATCAGGAGCAGATTCGGGACAGCAGAAAAAATGCTGCCGCTGATAAACAGCGTCGTCTGCAGCACAAAACAGATAATGATCAGGATCCCGTAAAAAATACTGTGTTTCAATCGTCCTCTTCCTTTGTCTGTTTCAGTTCCTTGATCACCAGAACTTCCCGCAGCTTCTCGAAATTGGCCGCCGGAATGATCTTCCCGGAGCGTGTCAGGTTGTTGGCGTCCTGGGATACGGTGTCGATGGTGCCCACAAGAAGGCCCGGAAGGTATTTTTCACTGATATTGGAGGTCACGATCCGGTCTCCTGCGTGGGCGGCGTTCTCGGTGTCCCGAAGACCGTAGAAACTGATCGTCCCCTCATTCATGTCGAGAAGGCTTCCCGTCACCGTGCAGGTCGCGGCGTTGGACTCCAGCATCGCGCTGATATTGCTCTCGTCATCGATAATGGAGCGGACAGCCGCCCAGTTTTTTCCGGTTTCCGTGACGATCCCGAACAGGGCGCCGTTGGCAAGCACGTTCATGTCGACTTCGATCCCGTCCGCCGATCCCTTATTAATGATAAAGCGGCTGTACCAGTTGCCGGGATCCTTCGCGATCACGACGGCGGCGACTTTCTCGTAGTCCGGGTATTCTTCATCGAGGCTGAGCAGCGTCTCCAGTCTTGTAAGTTCCTGCGACTGCTGCTCATAGCGCGCCATATCCATTTTCAGCTCTTCGATCTCGGCCCTGAGCTCCCGGTTTTCCTCAGCCATCTTCTGCGAGTTGCGGAAGCCGTCCATGACCTCCGTGCATTTCGCGCCGATGATATTGATGCCGTTCTGCAGCGGGACGATGACTCTCGAAGCGCCGCCCCGGAGCATCAGGGACGCTTTCTGGGCGGACATGGATATAATGATGAGTCCTAGGCACGTCACGATCAGTGCCACGAGGATATGCCTGTCTCTCAGACTGAATTTTTTCATTTTCCGTTTCCTATCGTATAAGCCAGCTTGTGCAGCGCCTTGTGGCCGGCGATCTCCCGCAGTCCGTTAATGGTTTCAAATTCAAAGGCCGGTGAGAGATTCACGGCCGCTCCGCATACGCTGCGGAAATAATCGGCGATGTGCGCGATCCGCGCGGTCCCGCCGGTGAGATGAATGCCCTCCGCCCGGATATATCCGGCGATCTGGGGCGGTATCCTTGTCAGGATCCTCTTCGCCTCTCCCGCTGCTTTCTCAAGCTCCGAGAGCATCGCTTCCCTCACGATATCCGCCGTCACGATCACTTCCCCGGGCACCCCGGATAGCGTGTCCATGCCGATCATTCTCCGCGCGTCATCGGTCTCAAAGCAGTCCGCGATCGCGTGTTTTACGCGGCCGGCAGTTCTTGTGCCGATGAGCACGTTCGTCATCCGCCTCACTCTGTCGCAGATCGCCTCGTCGATCCTCTTTCCTCCGGTCAGCACTCGCTCGCTGATGATGATCTGTCCGCCGGAAATGACGGAGATCACGGTGTGCTGCGCCCCGACGTTGACGATCATGGATCCCTTTGTCCTCTGGATGGGGATCCCCAGTGAGAGCGCGTCGCAAAGAGGCTGGTCGATGAGGTAAATGTGATTCTGCCGGAATCCCGCGATGAGCCCGATCTCGCAGAAAGCCTTCTTTTCGATGCGGGACATATTGAGAGGCGCGGAAAAATAGAGGATCGGGCTGATCCCCCTGCCTGCTTCCGCCCGCATAAGCAACTTATCGAGCACAAATCCGCCCCGGTCCGCGTCCGAGATCATGCCGTCTACTACCGGCGTGCTGACATCGATGTCCGGCGGGTTTTTCTCCAGCATTTCGTATGCCTGGTTTCCCACCGCGATGACCTGCTCTCCGTCCTTGACGGCGATCATATTTTTTTCGGCCGTGATCCGGTCTTTTCTCAGCGAATAGATTTTAGCGGCGTCCGATCCGAAATCGACGCCGTAGACCGTCTGATTCAGCATATAGTATTTTCAGATATCCGCCTCCTCGAAAAAATGGTTTTCAAGAAAGCTGTAATACCGGTGATCCCCTATAATAATGTGATCCGCGAGAGCCACTCCCATGAGCTCCCCGGCGCGGTAGACCTGCATGGTCAGTTCCCTGTCCGCCCCGCTCGGCTGCGGATCCCCGCTCGGATGATTGTGTACAAGAATGATCCGGACGGCTCTGTGCCGCAGGGCGCTTGCAATAAGCTCCCGCACGGATACGGCGGAAAATGTCGCCGTCCCGGTGCTCACCTTCTCCTCCCGGATCAGCCGGAACCGGTTGTCGAGGAGCAGTAGAAATACCGCCTCGGTATCCCTGTGCCGCAGCTTCTCCATATAGTGGGAAGCCACTTTTCCGGCTGTATCGAAAACCGGTCCGCGGCTTATATCGCGCACCGACATTCTCCTGCACAGCTCGCACAGAGCGAGAATCTGCACCGCTTTTACGCGTCCGATCCCGGGGATCTGCATGAGTTCCTGCGCAGTCATGGAGTGAAGTCCGAGAAGACCGCATTCCCGTCCCGACGCGAGGATCACGTCTTTCGCGAGACTGACCGCATTTTTGCCGCTCGTTCCGGTTCTTAGAAGCACCGCCAGCAGTTCTTCATCCGCAAGAGCGCCGGCGCCGCAGTAAAAGCATCTCTCATAGGGTCTTGTCAGGTCTTCCGGCTGTTCTGTGTATTGTTTCTTCAAAAGGCACCTCCATAAAAAGAGTGCCTCGTCCGATTCTCATTCCCCGATGAGTATCTTTAAAAATAACACAATTCGATTCGCCTGTAAATACGGCAGAAATCAACCTCCTGCAGATTTGGCGGCCACCGCCTCCGCTGTCCGGATGCCGTCCACGGCCGCCGAAGTGATGCCTCCGGCGTATCCGGCGCCCTCGCCGCAGGGGAAGATCCCGGCGATATTTGCCTCCCCGTTTTCATCCCGGAGGATCTTTACGGGGGATGACGTCCTTGACTCCACGCCGCAAAGAAGCATGTCCGGCCGGTCAAACCCGCGGATCTTTCTGCCGAAGGCCGTGATTCCCTCGGAAAAAGCTTCCCGGATCTCCCCGGAGAAGATCCCGGTGAGATCGGCAGCCCCGCTTCTGCCCCGGACAGCCGGTTCAACGTCTCCGAACGCAAGGCTGGCCCTGCCGTTCTGATAGTCCTCCCACATCTGGACCGGGATCACGCCTTCCGCCGCGCGGAACGCCCTCTCTTCCAGCATTCTCTGATAGGCGACGCCCGCAAGGATGTCCTCCCGCGTTTTTCCGTACGCGTCGTAATCCTCCGGTCCCACCGTCACGATGACGGCGCTGTTGGCGTTCCGGCCGTCCCGTGCGCTGTAACTCATTCCGTTGACGGCAAGCCTGCCCTCTTCCGAGGAGGCGTTGACCACATATCCGCCGGGGCACATGCAGAAGGTATAGACGCCGCGGCCGGA
>SVDL01000126.1 GCA_015057835.1 Lachnospiraceae bacterium | reverse complement strand
CTTCTCAATGAAAATGCTCCCTTCCGGGCAGCCAAGCTTTTATTATTTCGCTTGTCTACCTGGAAGGGAGCATATCACCACCAAGGTGGTGCAAGGCTTTACAAATATCAAGGTCTTATATGGTCGTGTTCAATATTATTTCTTCGGATGCAGCTTCACATACTCATGTCCGTATTTATCAAGCTCATCCATGACCCATTCGTTAATGCGGTCAATGAAGCATTTTCCGTTCGGAATGCTCGGGAAGAACTTGCCCGCGGCACAATATGTGTCGATCGCGCGTCTCACTTCCGCTCTTGCCTGTTCTTCCGTTGTATAGGAGACATCGAGTTTCGGGCCATCTATGCCGCCGCACATCGGAAGACGGTTGTTCGTGATCTCCTGAATTTTGACGATATCGTTCTGGGCGATAGTGCCCTGCCAGAGATCTACCCCCAGTTCCACCATGTCCGTCACAATAGGCTGGCAGATGCAGTCCGCGTGATGGATATACATGATGCCGAGATCATGCATCGTATCGGAGATCTCCTGCTGCAGAGGTTTAATGACGTCGCGCCACACATCCGGAGGGAGAAACAGATTCTGTTTGGATCCCCAGTCATCGTGATAGAAAATCGCGTCCAGATTCAGCTGTTTGTGTGCTTCTTTGATATAGGCGATCTTCCAGTCCGCGATCTTCCGGAGCATGCCTTTCATGCATTCCGGCTCCTCCAGATACGCGATCAGCGCATTCTCCATCCCCATAAGATGATGCGAGCGCTCAAAAAGACCTCCGGACATCATGATCGCGAGGAATTTTTCTTTCCGGTCCACATCGGCAGCAAGTTTTTTCGCCAGGGACCAGTCCAGACCTTCTACGGGCGGAACGTGAAGATCCTCTTCCCATTTCGTGATGTCTTTGATGACAGCATTTTCGTCGGTCACATGGGGATGCGGTCCCGGCGCTCCGGGCATCAGCATCCATACCGTTCCCCACCCGTCGCGGTACTCCGTCCCGTCCGGTACCTTGGGCCTGTCAAGAAGAACAGGATCCGGGACGATCGCGAGTGCATTCATGAAGTCTCCCACAAAATCCGGCTGCCGGTCTTCGAGAACAGCGATCATATTTTCCCTTAATGTCATTGCCATACGTTTCCACCTCCCGGTTTCAGCATACTGCAGGCATGCTGTGAAGAACACAGCATTTTTCAATCTGACAGCAGCACAAAGTTATCCTTTATATCAGTATAAGTTGTCATATGGGACGGGGGCATCATTTCGTCCGTACAGAAAAGCACAAAAAGCGCAGACCCGATTTGTACGGCTATGTCTATGCCTGTTCGGAGTTTCATTGCGGCAAAAGCCGCAACGTGGTAAAATAGTCGTGTTTGGACACAAACCGAAAAGGTGAAACGGAGGAACCAACCTTGAAGATAAGTATGTGGATGCTTGCCAACAGGCTGTCTTCTCTAGATCTTGAGCTTCATATTAAAGAAAGCGCGGAGCCTGTCCTGAAAAGTGCCCGGAGAGCGTATGCCACGAACTGTGTATTCGTCTATCCCGAAGGTGCTGACCTCATCTGTGAACACAACGACGACTGGATCCGCATTCATGACCTTCCGCTCGCGGAGGGCTTCGAACTGATTCAGAATGTTTTCGACTTTTATGACGACTGGTATTCCGGACTCCGGGAGCTGACCGCAAAGCGGGATTTCCAGAAAGTCATCGATTCCTGCTGGCCGATCCTGAATAATCCGGTCCTGCTGCTGAACGGCAACCGCCAGCTGCTCGCTCTGAGCAGACAGTACAATCCCGACGAAATGGACGACGAGTGGCGTTATCTTGAGCGTTACGGCTATTCTTCCGTCTCCGCGGTCCGTACATGGCTGAAAAGCGATCAGATCTCCCTGACAAAACCGGGCATTACCCGCTACAAAGCACCGAAAGAGGTCGGTTTTGACGGCGTTACGTGCGGAATCTTTGCTGACGGATCCTATGTCGGACGCATCAACATCCTCGAAAAAGACCGGAGGATCAATGCCGGTGACTGTCAGATCCTTGAGATCATCAGTGATGTACTCCGGGACGCTCTTGCTCTCACAGCGGCCGCCAGCAACAACTCGGAAAATATTTACATCGTCACATCGCTCCTCATGGGGCGGCATGTAGAGCGCGAGATCATGACCCTGCAGCTGAGCTACCGCCGATGGTACGTCCATGACCGGTACCGCCTCTACCTGCTCTCACTGCGGGATGTCGAATTTCAGAATGAGCCTTCTCTTCTGCAGATGCTGGCACAGACCATGCAGCGGCAGCTCATGGAGTGCATTGTTACGGTCTATGAGAACAAACTGGTCGTCCTGCACAATCTCTCCAGGACGAAAGACTGGACGCCGGACGACTTCCTGAACCGCATTGCCCACACCAGCCATTTCCGCTACGCCATAAGTCTTCCGACAGAAGGGATTTTCCGCTGCAACGCGCTTTATAAACAGGCCGAATATGCTTTAAATACAGGAATCCTGTCATCCGGAGAAGAGGTCCGTTTTCCGTTCTACGGGATGGCCCTTGACTATATTCTGGAATCTTCCTCTCTCACGGACTGCGCGCAGGCCGCGCACCCGGACATCATTACGCTGTGGAAGGCAAAATGGGAGCACGATGACGGCATGTTCCTGACGATGAAAGAATACCTCAATAACGACCGCTCCCTGGTAGGGACTGCGCAGGCACTCTTTATTCACAGAAATACTCTCGTCTACCGGCTGAAAAAACTTGAAGATATCATCAGCGCAGACCTGAATGATCTCTACACCCGCGATTATATGAAGCTCTCGATCCGGATCCTGGAGCTGATCGAACGGCAGTGTTCCAGAAACGGTCAGGAACTGAACGCGGAAAATGCGATCAATTCTGCTTTTCCGGATTATTACCCCGGACTTCGGTAAACCATCTGCTTTCTTTACGGAAAGCCCCGTTTTATGATTCTTTTGTAAATTCTTATCTGCACAGAAAAACAGCCGCACAGATGTGCGGCTGTCCTTTTATATCATAATCATTTCGGAAATGGAGATGCGCGATTACTTCTTTCCGCTGCTCGGTTTGCCCGGGAACATGATATCCATCGGAAGACGCTGTTCTTCGATCTGTTCCTGTGTGAAGCCGAAGTGTTCAATGTTGTACTGGTCGATCTCTTCGATCATTGCTTTATAAACGCCGGCGTATACGGAGCCCGGGCCGCCCTGTGCGATACACGGGATGAAGTACTTCATGCCGAGTTCATCAAGGGTCTTGTAAACAACGTTGTGAACCGTCTCACGATCCCAGCCGTCATAGTCAACAAGCATGTTCTCGATGCCGCCCATGAAAGCGATCTTGCCGCCGTATTTCTTGATCATTTCCGGCATGTTGTTCGTGGAGAAGCAGCCCTGCCAGATGTCGATGCCCATGTCGATCATTGCCGGTACGAACGTTGCCGCATAACTGTCGGAGTGGTGGACAACCAGCTGGCAGCCATGCGCTTTGTAGTATCCGTAGATCTGCTGATACGGCTCTACAAAGAAATCTTCAAACATCGGAACCGACATGAAGGTCGTGTTCTGTCCGCCCCAGTCATCGTGGTGGAACAGGCAGTCCGGTTCGAGTTTTTCGCAGATCAGTTCCGCAAGTTTCAGCTCATACTCGGTGAGGTATTTGATGAGGTCATGCATCTCATCCTCATAAAGAGCAAGGTTCATAAGAGTATTTGCGATCTCGCCGAGGTGGTGGCACTGCTCAAAAAGGCCCGGCGCCACGAAAGCGGACTTGAAAGCTTTCGTTGTGTCAACAGCATCATATTGTTTTCTGAAGATTTCCCATTCCTCATCCGGGAAATCCAGGCTCGGAGCATGTACATAATCCTGCCAGTGCTCAATATCCTTAATAACAACATGTTCCGGTGTATGAACCGGGAATCCGCCCGGAACGCCTACCGGCCAGCTGTACATAACGCCCCATGCATTCTTGCAGTCCGGCTCGCCCTCTTTCGGACGTTTGCTGTGAAGAACGCTGGCGTTCATGAGCAGCTTGATGAACTCATACTGGTTTACAAAACGATCCGGTTTTCCGTCCGGCTTAAGGCACTCAAGTAAATTTTCTCTTGCTGTTAACATCTCATTTTCCTCCCGTTATTGAGAACAGACTTATGATGTTCTCATTATAAAAAACTCCCCGGACGGTTACATTGTACGAATGATACCAATTCCGGGGAAAAAAAATCTGTTCTTTTGTGTTTTCCATGTTGTGCCGGATCCGCTCCGGCACAGACTCAGTCATCCTGTTTTGAATCCTCCGATTCCTCAGAAGACGATGCTTTGCTCTCCTCTTTTTCTGTTCCCGATTCCGCCTTTTCTGTTCCGGAATCCGCTTTTTCCGTATCGGATTCTGACTTTTCCGTATCGGATTCCGCCTTCTCCTCATCGGATTCCGTCTTCTCTTCATCCGATTTTTTCTTCTCTTTGTCCGACTCCTCTTCCGACTCTTCGCCGGACTCCTTCTTCTCTTCGTCGGATTTCTCTTCGCCGGACTCCTCCTTTTCCTCGTCGGATTCCGTCTCCGACTCTTCGTCCGCCTCTTCGTCGAACGCTGCTTCCGCCTCCGCTTTCGCGGCTGCTTCGTCCGCCGCTGAAATCGTCGCGCGGAAGACAATAACGGGAGTTCCTTTCTCTACATTCTTATAGAGATATCTCGCTGAATCATAAGGAAGGTTCACGCAGCCGTGAGAGCCGTCATAGGTGTAACGGTCCGTGCCGAACTGGGATTTCGAGCGCCAGGTGGCGTCGTGCATGCCGTAGCCGTGATAGAATCCCATGAAATAATCCACATGGGAGCGATAGGAAGGCGTTCCGTCTTCTCTGGGCGGCCCTTCCAGATAAGTATCGTAGATCTTCCGTTCTACATTATAGATTCCGGACGGCGTCGCGCGGCTGGTCCCCTCGGTTCCGGTGACACAGGGCGTGTCAAAGTCCAGCTCTCCGTCTTTATAGTAATAGACATGCTGGCCGTAAATATCGATCTCGACGTACGTTCCGCCCAGCATCGGATCCATATGGTCAATATATTGTGTATAGGCGAGCTGATGATTCGCTGAGAAGCAGCCTCGGAGATCGTCCGCGATCAGCTTTTTCATAAGCTCCTGATTCATGATGTGCCCGTGTTCCTCTTTCGCCTCAATGTGAATGATGCCGAGCCTCGAAGTCTTAAACGGCCGGAACATACCGTAGGAGTCGTCCTCCTCCGCCATTTCCGTCACAAAATCGTCAGCGCACTGTTCGATGATCTCATCGGTAATCGTATACAGTCCGTCTGTGCCAAGCGCAAGATAGGGGCGCAGGACCGTATCATCCAGGACCTTGTCCGTACCGTCGCTCATCGTGACGGTGATCTTAGTATCAAGGAATTTGTTGACGGTCTCCATGCACTCATTGAGATCTTCATCTTCCGCGTAATGCTTCGGATACTGATAAATACCGTCGACCTCGGTCAGAACGAGCTCCGTCTCTCCGGTCTCAATGGCCGCTCCCGCCGCTTCCAGAAGCTTATCCGTGTCGATCTCATTTCCCTCTTCCTCGGGAATGATCACGAGCCGCTGATTTTCATCAAAAGCGAGGCATGCGTCGTGCGGGGAATACTGGACGCTCTTCTGCATTTCCGGCAGGTAGATCACTTTGGTCTGCAAAAGTCCGCGGTCAAAT
>SVDL01000125.1 GCA_015057835.1 Lachnospiraceae bacterium | reverse complement strand
TGGTACGGGCAGTCGGGGCGATGCGGATCGATCACGGCGTCCGCCTCGGGAATGCCGAGCACCTCGTGGTGGTCCGTCACAATGACCGTCATGCCGAGATCCTTCGCTTTGCGGATCTGGCTGAAAGCGGCAATGCCGTTGTCACAGGTCACGATGGTATCGATCCCGTCCGCGGCCGCCTCTTCCACCATCCTGTCCGAGATCCCGTATCCGTCCCGGACACGGTGCGGAATGCGGACATCACATACGCCGCCCAGCGACCGTATCCCGCTGTCAAGGATTCGGGAGGACATGACGCCGTCAATATCATAATCGCCGATGATGCGCACAGGCGCACCACCGGCAATTTTATTTTTCAGAATAAGCACAGCGGCATCCATATCCCGCATTTGCATCGGATCATGCAGATCCCGGACTGTCCCGTACAGAAAGGTCCGGATCTCCTCATCCCCGGTAATATCCCGGTTCCGGAGGATTCTCGCGATCACCGGATCGATCCCGAACCGTCGGGCGACCGCATCAAAATCCGCGCGTTTTGTGGTCAGGAACCATTGTTCTTTCCCCATAAATCACTTTTTTCCGTTCTTTTTCACTTCGACCTCGGCTTTATTTCCACGCATAAGATGCCACAGCGGACCGGTCACGCAGACAGAGGAGAATCCGCCGGCGACGATACCGACCATAAGCGGAAGGGCAAATTCCCTGATAGAAGGAACGCCGACCGCATACAGCGCCGCGATGGAAGCAAACGTCGTCAGGGAAGTGAAAATACTTCTCGTGAGAGTCTGTGAAATACTTCTGTCGACGAGTTCCGTGAGGTCAGAACGTTTTCCTCCGAGCCGCAGGTTCTCGCGGATACGGTCGAAAATAACGATCGTCGCGTTGATGGAATAGCCGAGGATCGTCAGCATGCAGGCGATAAACGAGCTGCCCACGGAAATGCGGACGACCGCGTACGCGGCGAACACGACGAGAACGTCATGCGCAAGTGCGATAACAGCACTGGTCGCGAAGCGGATATCCTTGAACCGGAACAGAATATAGAGCAGCATAAGGACGATCGCGATCAGTACGGAGATCACCGCGTCCCGGCGCATTTCCGAGCTGATCGTCGAGGAGATATTCTCCGTCGTGATGTTCTCTTCCGTCACGTCAAAGTTCTCTTTGATCGCGCTGTTCAGTTCAGCGCGCTCGTCGACGTTCAGATCTCTTGTCTTGATGATGACCTGATTGGAACCGACGACTTTCTGCATGGACATATTGGCGTCTCCGGTCACATCGATCACGACCGGTTTCACCTTTTCATCGAGTTCCTCAAGAGAATAGTTCTCGTTGAATTCAACGGTCGTATTGGTACCTCCCTTGAATTCCAGACTGAGGTTCAGAGCGCCTTTTCCGGACGCGCCGTTAATACCCATAAAGACCGGTCCGAGAAGGATCGCGCAGATCGCGATGGCAAAGAAGATCTTTCTCTTCTCAACAAACGGAAGGACTTTGAGCGTGCGTTTTCTTGCCCAGAACTTCGCATCCTTAATCCCGACTGCATATACCGCACGGACAATGATGCGGGAGACGATCAGGGCGGTAAACATGGAAAGGACAACGCCGAGTGCCAGCGTCATGGCGAAGCCTTTAATGGAGCCCGTCCCCATGAGACCCAGGACAGCCGCTGCGATCAGTGTCGTAATATTGCCGTCCAGAATAGCAGACATTGCCTTTTTAAAGCCTGCGCCGATCGCGCCGTTTACGGTCGAGCCGTTCGAGATCTCTTCACCGATACGGGCGTAAATAATAACGTTCGCATCCACCGCCATACCGATGGAAAGGATGATACCTGCGATACCCGGAAGGGTAAGGGTAAGGTCAAACGCGTTCAGAAGAATGAACATCAGCGCTGCGTAAATGATCAGGGCAACCGAAGCGATAATTCCTGGAACGAGATATACGGCGATCATGATCAGGCAGACAAGTCCGATACCGATCGCACCGCCGATCACACTCGTGTGGATCGCGTTCTGGCCGAGCTGCGCGCCGACAACGTTGGAACGGAGTTCGTTCAGCGTAAGCTTCAGTCCGCCGATGCGGATGAAGGATGCCAGCTGCTGCGCTTCCTCAATGGTGCTCATTCCTTCGATGATCGCGTGTCCGTCACTGATGACCGCGCTGACTCTCGGAACGGAGATGAACTGTTCATCATAATAGATACCGATCGTCTCGCTGTTTGCGTAAGCTTTTTTCGTCGCCTCCGCAAATTTCTGCGTTCCTTCCGGCGTAAATTCCAGCTGTACGACATATTCTCTCTGATTTGTCGTCTGATCGCTGTAGACAGATCCCGTCGCGGAAGCCACATCCGAACCTTCACACACGATCGCGCCGCTCTCCTGCAGTTCTTCAAATGAGCGCGCAAGCTGGACATTTCCGCTCTGATCATAGCCGTAGCTCAGATTGCCGTCGGCGTCATACTGCGCGATGAAATACAGGGAGCCCGGCGTTCCGAGATCCTGAAGGATCGCATCCGCGTTCGTGACGCCCGGGATCTCCACGTTGATCCGGTTAAGACCTTCCGTGTAGACCTGGGATTCCGTGCTGTACTGCTCGACACGTTTCTGCAGTTTATACACGGTATCTGCCATATCATCCGCAGACGGCGTCGGATCACTTGTCTCATATGTGATCGATACACCGCCGGAAAGATCCAGACCTGTTTTGATGTTCTTCGCCGCGCCTGTGCCTGTCGGACCCCAGCCTGCCGCTGCAGTGTAAACAAGGAGTACGGTGGCGATCACAGTTGCAATCAGAACGGCAATTCCTGTGTTCTTTTTCATCTTGTTTCCCTTCTGTTTCCCGGAACTGCTCATGCAGGTTCCGCATTTTCCTCTATTCTCTCCGCTTCCGCGGCTTTCATCATGATCGCGCATTCTACGCGCTTGCGTTCCAGTTCGCATCCGACTCTGTAATTTCCGTTCAGATCTTTCGTGAAATTCCAGGCGTTGGCGGCGCATCCGCCGCTGCAGTAAAACCGCGCGAAGCATTCCTGACACTCTTTCTTCGCGTAGACATTTACCGATTTGAACCGTTTTACGATATCTTTCCGAAGAATGCCCTCGTCGACATTTCCAAGAAGGAATTCTTCCTGCCCCACAAACTGATGACAGGGATAAAGATCTCCCCAGGGCGTCACGGCAAGGTATTCCGTGCCGGACCCGCAGCCGGAAAGACGCTTATAGACGCATGGGCCACCTGATAAATCTATCATAAAATGAAAGAATTGAAAACCCTTTCCTTCTTTTTCCCGCCGGATCATTTCCTTCGCCAGAACATCATACTGTTCGCAGATCGCGGGCACGTCTTCCTCCCGGAGCGAGTACGGTTCCTCATTCGGCGCGACGACCGGTTCCATGGACAGCTGGTCGAAGCCGAGATCCGCCATATGCAGCACATCTTCTGCGAAATCTTTGTTATATCTCGTGAAAGTGCCCCGGAGATAATACTTTCTTCCCTCCCGCTTCTCCACGAACTTCTGAAACTTCGGCATGACCGTGTCATAACTGCCTTTTCCGCCGGGGAACGGGCGCATCCTGTCGTGCACTTCTTTTCTGCCGTCCAGGGAAAGAACGACATTATCGAGCTCCCGGTTCGCAAAATCGGCGGCGTCATCATTGAGCAGAACGCCGTTGGTCGTCAGTGTAAAGCGGAAATGTTTGTCATACTGTTTCTCAAGAGACCGCCCGTAAGCCGTGATCTGTTTTACAACGTCAAAGTTAAGAAGCGGTTCCCCTCCGAAAAAGTCGACTTCAAGGTTTCTCCGGCTCCCGGAATTGGCCACCAGAAAATCGAGTGCCTTTTTTCCTACTTCAAAGCTCATCAGGGCTTTTCTTCCGTGATACTCCCCTTCGTCCGCGAAACAGTATTTGCAGCGGAGATTGCAGTCGTGAGCGATATGCAGGCAAAGCGCCTTGACGACTGTCGGGCGGTCCGCGAAACTCTCGATTGCCGGCCTGTAATCCGAATCCGTGTACAGGACTTTCGCGTCGATCAGTTCTTTGATCTCTCCGACCGCCTCGCGCGCGTCCTGTTCCGGATATTTCCGCATCAGATAATCCGCGGTCTGTTCCGACGGGAACTCCAGACGGAACCTTCCGCCGGGCGTCAGCGAGGTGATCTTCGCTCTCTCTTCTTCCGACGCAAGAAGCCCGTTTATATAGGTGACCGCGTCGTAGACGATCTCGTCAACGACGTGGACCGATCCGCTGGAGACATCCAGCAGGATCCGGTATCCGTTATTCTCAAATGCATGTACCTGCATAGGGTTTTCACTCCGTAAAGTATCGCCCGGAAGGCCTCATGGCTTCCCCGGCGACAAAGACATAGATAATGGGCAGCGGGGATACGCTGCCCTGTTTATGAATTCGTTATGTTCAGACAGGTGTTGCTTTATTTTGCGGATTTATTCTCGCAGCTCTGATTGCCAACCGTGCAGCTTGTCTTGCACGCACTCTGGCAGGAAGTCTGGCACTCACCGCATCCGCCGGTCTTAACGGATTCCTGAAGATTTCTTGTTGTCAGTGTAGTAATATGCTTCATGATCATTCCTCCTCTTATCAGGTAGGTTTCATTATAAACGCTCCCGAAGGATTTGACAAGCATCAAACACAGCGGGTTTTTGTTCAGCGCGCGGCAACGCGGTAACGGCGGTACAGATCCACAAGGATCACCGCGCATCCGCTCAGGGAGGCAAGCATGATCATGAGGTAAAGCATCGCATTCGTCATATCGCCGGTCTTCGGGTTGGAAGGATTGGTCGTCCTTGCCGCGGATGAGCTGCTGCTGCCAGAACCCGTTCTTCCGGATGAACCGGTGCTGCCGGAACCGGAACTGCCGGACCCTGTGCTTCTGCTGCCGGAGCTGCCCGAACCCGTGCTGCCGCTGCCGGTGCTGCCGGATCCTGTGCTGCCCGAACCCGTGCTGCCGCTGCCGGTACTGCCGGATCCCGTGCTGCCGCTGCCGGACGACTTCGGCGTCGGGGTCGGAACCGTTGTTCCGGAAGAGGATGACGAAGATGTCTTGTGGGATGCCGCGTCACCGACAAGATCCCTGCTTCCCGGAGCAAACATCTCTTCGAGAACGCCCGCGTTCTCTTCTTCTGTCTCTTCTTTATTATTCTCAGTTTCTTCTGTGACAGCTTCCGCTGTGATCACTTCTTCCTGATCATTCTCTTCCGCTGCCGCTTCCTCTGAGGGAGCCGTGACCGGCATAAGGAACACGGTGTGTTCGCCGCTGGTTCCCGTGATTCCCGGGACCGCTTCCGCGATCTCCGTCGGAGCGACTGTCTCCGGCTCTTCTTCCGCTTCCGGCGTTTCCGCGCCGGCATCCTGTGCCGGGATCACTTCCGCGCTGCCGTTCTCTTCTCCGGCTTCCTGTGCCGGCTGTCCCTGTTCGGGTGCTGCCGGAGTTTCCGCTGCCGGTTCCTGTGCCGCCGGTTCTTCCGCCGCCGGTTCCTGTGCCGCCGGTTCTTCCGCCGCCGGTTCCTGCGCTGCGGGTTCTTCCGCCGCCGGTTCCTGCGCTGCCGGTTCTTCCGCCGCCGGTTCCTGTGCTGCAGGCTCTTCCGCAGCCGGTTCCTGTGCTGCGGGTTCTTCCGCCGCCGGTTCCTGTGCCGCCGGTTCTTCCGCCGCCGGTTCCTGTGCTGCGGGTTCTTCCGCCGCCGGTTCCTGTGCTGCGGGCTCTTCCGCCGCCGGTTCCTGTGCTGCGGGTTCTTCCG
>SVDL01000124.1 GCA_015057835.1 Lachnospiraceae bacterium | reverse complement strand
CGGTATTAATTAGAAAGATGAATAGTTAATTGGACAGCCGCTATGCAGAATCAACAAAAGAGGCCTCAGGCCTCTTTTTTGTTGGAATTGGGCTCTTTATCGGCAGCCCTGAATGGCCCGGGGCATGGTAAATTGTCAAATCTTCAATTTGACATGCTCCCGACTGGCATTTTCAGGCGACTTCAGGCATTGCAAACTATCAAATCTTTTATTTGACATGCCTCTACCAGGGATTTTCAGGCGACTTCAGGCATTGCAAACTGTCAAATCTTTAATTTGATATGCCTCTGCCAGGCATTTTCAGGAGTCTTCAGGCATGGTAAATTGTCAAATTTTCAATTGGACATGATTCTACCAGGGATTATCAGGCGGTTTAAGGCATGGCAAACTGTCATATCTTCAATTTGACATGCCTCTACCAGGGATTTTCAGGCGACTTCAGGCATGGCAAACTGTCAAATCTTTAATTTGACATGCCTCTAACAGGCATTTTCAGATGATTTCAGGCATGTTAATTCTTCAAATCATCAAAATACAATGCCCCTGGCCGGCACTTTAAGCTGACCAGGAGCATGAAATCAGACAAGTCTTTTTTTATAGGCTTCTCTTATAGACAAAACTTTTCTCTTAATCACAGGCTTCCTTTCGTAGAAAGGATCCCCGCGACTCTCGGATCAAATCTTGTTGCCATATCAAGAGCCTTCGCGAACGCCTTGAAGGCCGCCTCCGCAATATGGTGATTGTTGATCCCCGTAATCTCATGGAAGTGCAGGTTCATTGCCGCAGCATAAGAGATCGCATAGAAGAACTCTCTTACCATCTCCGTGTCAAGATCACCGATCTTCGGTACTGTAAAGGTAAGATCGGACGAATAATACGGTCTTCCGCACAGATCAATGGCGCAAAGGACAAGAGTCTCGTCCATGGGCAGGGCAAAGTGTCCGTAACGCGTTATGCCCGCTTTATCTCCCACTGCTTCTTTGATGGCGCAGCCAAGGGCGATTCCCACATCCTCAACCGTGTGATGGCTGTCTACATTGAGATCCCCTTTGCACGTTACTTCCAGATCAAAAAATCCGTGTTTTGCAAAACCTTCCAGCATGTGGTCAAAGAAGCCGATTCCTGTGTCGGCATGGCAGGTGCCTGTCCCATCCAGATCAAGACGGATCAGAATATCAGTTTCTTTTGTTGTGCGTTTTATCTCCGCGCATCTTTTCTTATCTGCCATAACAATTCCTCTTTTCCGGCTCTTGAAAACAAATTACATTCTGCAATCATTCAACCATTTTTATCCGGGGATCCCGTTCCCTTTTTAAAAACGGGACAGGGATTCCTCCCTGTCCCGAAGTATAAAGCCATTATGATCAGTCTTCGTCCGCGCCTTCTGCCAGTTCGTCCTGACGAGCCTGGATCTGTTTCTCCTGAATATCGTTCGGAGCCTGCTCATAGCGGGCAAATTCATAGGAGAAGTCTCCGCTTCCGCCGGTCATGGAGCGAAGCTGTGTGCCGTAGCCGTAAAGCTCAAGCTGCGGGATGTCCGCTTCGACGATGGTGTTGCCCTTGTGATCCGGGTTCATGCCGAGCACGCGGCCGCGGCGTTTGTTCAGATCGCCCATAACATCGCCGGTGTACTTATCCGGAACGACGACTTTGAGGTTGACGATCGGTTCAAGAAGGATCGGGTTCGCTTTCAGGAAGCCTTCCTTGAATGCCTTGTGTGTCGCGGTCTTGAATGCCTGTTCGGAGGAGTCTACCGGGTGGTAGGAACCATCGTACAGAGTAGCTTTGACGCCGACGACCGGGTAAGCGGCAAGCGGTCCCTTCTGGACAGCTTCGGCAAGACCTTTTTCAACCGCCGGGAAGTAGTTCTTCGGAACAGTACCGCCGACGACGACCTGCTCGAATTCGTACGCCTTGCTCTGATCGCCGCTCGGTGCGAAACGCATCTTGACGTGACCGTACTGGCCGTGTCCGCCGGACTGCTTTTTGTGCTTTCCTTCGACATCAGAGGTGCCGCGGATGGTCTCTTTGAACGCTACCTTCGGTTCAACGAGCTCGATCTCAACTTTATAGCGCTCTTTCAGCTTGCTCGCGATAATATCGAGATGCTGTTCGCCCATGCCGTAAAGCAGGCTCTGGTGTGTATCGGAATCAATGACGTTTTTGATCGTCTGATCTTCCGCGCCGAGTCTTGCAAGGCTCTGGCTGACCTTATCTTCATCACCCTTCTTCAGAGTTCTGTATGCTTTGTAGGTATATGGAACCGGAAGCACGGTCTTCTCAAATACGATCGGGCAGGCTTTCGTGGAAAGCGTATTGCCGGTCGTGCAGCCATCGGACAGCTTCGCAAGCGCGCCGATATCGCCGGCATGCAGTTCAGAAACTTCTTCCGGTTTGTTGCCGCGGATCACATAAACTTTGCCGAGACGCTCGTCTGTGCCCTTCTCTGCGTTGTAGAGAGTGTCCTCACCTTTGAGGATGCCGGAGCCGACTTTGATCAGGCTGTATTTGCCGATGAACGGGTCGACCATCGTCTTCCAGATATAAGCGGTCTTTTCGCCGGATTCTTTGTAATTAGCCTCATAATCGCTGCCGTCTTTGAGATTCTTGCCGACAAGCGTCTTCTGGCCGGGATTCGGGAAGTAAGCGACGATCTCGTTCATGAGGAGCTCTACACCCTTAAGCTGAGTCGGAGCACCGATAATGACCGGAACCATGGTTCCATCCGCAACGCCCTGTGCAATAGCTCCCATGATCTCCTCTTCAGTGAGCTCACCGTTCTCAAAATAGGTATCCATCAGCTCTTCACTGGTCTCCGCAGCGGTCTCCATAAGAGCGTCGCGAAGGGATGCCAGCTCGTCTTCGAGATCCGCCGGAACAGCGATATCTTCTTCTTTGCCCTTGTCGCCGAATTTCTTCGCGGACTGTTTGACGATATCAACATAACCGATGAGGTTCGCGCCTTCTTTGATCGGCATATGAAGCGGAGCGATCGAGGTTCCGAAAGTTTCTTTCAGATCTTCGATGCATTTCTCATAGTTTGCGTCCTCAAGATCCATCGCGCTCAGGAAGATCATGCGCGGAAGATTCATCTCTTCGCAGAGCTTCCAGCCTTTCTGCGTGCCGACCTGCAGTCCGCTCTTGCCGTTCATGATGATAACAGCGGCGTCCGCTGCGCCTGCAGCTTCCACTGCTTCACCGACAAAGTCGAAGTAGCCGGGTGTATCCAGAATATTGATCTTGGTTCCTTTGTATTCAACCGGTACAACTGCCGTGGAGATCGAGAATTTGCGCTTGATCTCTTCTTTATCGAAATCGCTGATCGTATTTCCGTCGGTTACATTTCCGATACGGCTGGTAACACCTGTCAGATGTGCCATTGCTTCCGCAAGTGTGGTTTTGCCGGTACCGCCATGTCCAAGGAAAACGACGTTACGGATCTTGTCAGTTGTATAAACGTTCATAATGCGACCTCCAATACTTATAATAAAGGGCATTTTTGCTTTCTGCCCACATTTATCAATATTACTAGAAAGGGCGTTTATAATCAAGCAATTTGTTAAATATTCCTAAAAACTCTTTAAAAGATAATGTCTGCATTCCACATCTTTTAAGGAGTTTTCATCGCGTTATATTGCTGAGCCATCGCTTCTTCCGGTAACGCAGCAGGCTGATCGGGATCTTGATCACTTCATCGCACGTCAGAAAAGCGAAAACAACTTTAACCGGCCATTTCAGAATAAACGCCGTTACAAATCCAAGCAGTATGGAACCGCCATACATCGTGCTGACATCCATGATGAGTCCGATCCTTGTATCTCCTCCTGCGCGGAAAATGCCGACGACGCATGTAGTGTTCACTGAAGAACAGAACGTATAATAGGACATGATCGTGAGAAATGCATTCGCATAGTCTGCCGTAATCCCCGTAAATCCCATACCTCTTATAAGGAACGGCCGTAGAAAAAAGACGAGCGATGATCCGAGAAGACCGCTGAATACGGTTAGAATCAGAAAGTACCGGCCATACTGTTCAGCCCGTGTCCTGTCCCCTTTCCCGATTTCTTTCCCGATCATGATGGCGGCGGACCCGGCGATGCCGAAACTGATCACCATAGCGAATTGTCTTGCCGTGGAGGCAACGGACTGGGCTGCCACCGCATTACTGCCAAGGTGCCCCACGATCGCCGCCGTAAGTGTAATTGCAAGCCCCCAGAACATCTCATTGAAAATGACCGGCAGCGCGTACCGGAGAAAATCTTTGTTCAGCCAGCTGTCCGTCCGGAGAATGTATTTGACCCGGATTTTCACATCCGGATTCATCCAGACCGCGTAAATGACTGTGATCGTGAGTCCGGTCAGACGGGCCGCAAGTGTCGCAAATGCCGCCCCGCGGATCCCGAGAGCGGGAAAGCCAAGCAAGCCGTAGATCAGGACAGCATTTCCCGTCACATTGACGACCAGCTGCACGAGGTAAACGACGGTAGAGATGATGACCCTCTCCATACTGCGTACAATATAGAGGTAGCTCATAACAAAGGCTTCGATCGGATAGGTAAACAGAATGATCCGCAGGTACTGCGTTCCGTACTGTATGACCTCCGGATCTTCCGTGAAAAGCCGCATGAGAGCGGACGGAGCAAGAAATGTCACGGCAAAAAAGAGCATAGCGGCGCAAAGTGTGATCCGGAAGGAAATCCCCATCACCTTTTCGATCGTTTTCCGGTCTCCTTTTCCGTAGTACTGCGCAATCAGGACATTGGCGCCGGAGCAGGTTCCGAACATGATAAGATTCAGTACAAAATAAACCTGCCCTGCCAGAGAAGATGCTGACAGGACCTTTTCACCGACTCGGCCGATCATAAAAACGTCAGCCGCCATGACGCCCGTATTGATAAGATTCTGTATAGCCATCTGAAAGGTGAGTGAGGCCACCTGCCGCAGAAATGATTTATCCATATCTAAAAGGAACTGTATTTCAGACAGTTTTTCATAGAATTCCTTTTTAAAGTGCGGGAAAAGTATAGCAGACCACCTTCCCCATTACAATACAGGCATGAGACATAACTCACCTTTTTTGCAGCATCGGATTATGTTATAATCAACGCATCCCGTTATGGCGCCGCAAGCGCCGGCGCCCGGAATTCGAAGACGTTATAAAAGCGCGGCACAGCGCTCAAATCAACCCGCCGGAAAGGAACGTCCTCATGGATGAAGTGAAAATCATCGAATTAAAAGAATCCATCCTGGAAGATAACAATCAGGACGCGCAGGTCCTGCGCGATGAATTGAAACAGAAAAAAATATTTCTCATTAATCTGATGTCGAGCCCGGGATCCGGGAAGACGACTACGCTTCTCGCACTGAACAATTATTTCAAAGGGAAGATCCGCTGGGGCGTTATGGAAGCCGATATTGACTCTTCCGTCGACGCGGAGACCATGCTGAGTGCCGGCGTTCCTTCCGTGCAGCTTCACACCGGCGGCATGTGCCACCTTGACGCGGACATGACGAGACAGGGGGTCCGCTCCATAGAGGATCAGGATCTCGATCTGATCGTTCTGGAAAATGTCGGCAACCTTGTCTGCCCGGCGGAATTTGACACCGGCGCCGCGCTCAACATGACGATTCTTTCCGTGCCGGAAGGGGATGACAAGCCGGCCAAATATCCGCTCATGTATGAAGTCTCCGATCTCCTCGTCGTTAATAAGATCGACGAGGAGATCGGAGACTTCATACATGAGCGGATATTTGGCCGGCTTGAATGAAGTCTCCGATCTCCA
>SVDL01000123.1 GCA_015057835.1 Lachnospiraceae bacterium | reverse complement strand
GATGTTCCTCACTCGATCTATGAATGCGAAGGCGCAAAAGAGTGCGCCATCGAGCTGCGCAGCTTCTCCAAGAACGCCGGATTTACGGGACTCCGTCTCGCTTTTACGGTTGTGCCGAAAGATCTTCAGAAGGACGGTATTTCCCTGAATGCGATGTGGGCAAGAAGACACGGAACCAAGTATAACGGAGCTCCCTATATCGTTCAGAAAGCGGGAGAAGCGTGTTACACACCGGAAGGGAAAGCACAGATCCGCGAACTGGTCGGATTCTATATGGAAAATGCCCGCATTATCCGTGACGGCGTCATTGCCCTCGGATACGAGGCTTTCGGCGGAGTGAACTCCCCGTATGTATGGCTGAAAACACCGGAGGGTGTCTCCTCCTGGGATTTCTTCGACAGACTTCTTGACCGCTGCAATATCGTCGGCACGCCGGGCTGCGGTTTCGGACCAAGCGGGGAAGGCTATTTCCGTCTGACGGCATTCGGAACGAGAAACAACACTGTTGAAGCCGTTGAGAGAATGAAGAAGCTGTGAGATTTCTCCGGACAGAACCAAAAAAAGATGACAGAGCAGGGGCAGGCAGCAGATTCCGCGGCCTGCCGGCTCTTTTCACGCTGCTGATACTCCTTGCGGCGTCACTTGCGGGATGCGGAAAAAAGACCGGCGGAGAGGAAATTCTTGTGAAACCTGCCGGAGAAGAGCATCCGGTAACGGTCATAGAGACGGCGGATGCGGAGAGCGGCGATTCAGGGAAGAAAACAGTCTATTTTGTTGTGCCTTCCGAAGAAGGACCTTCCCTGACGGAGATCCGGATCCTCACGGAAGCTGCTCTGGAAGAGGGCGTCTCCATGATGGTGCTCAATTATATGAACGATCCGATCGCCGAAGCCAGCGCTATTGAGCAGGCGGTCAGTGAAGGTGCCGCCGTCATTATCTGCGACAATATCGATGAGACGCAGACGCTGCGGGGGATCCGGAGCGCGAAAAAAAAGGGAATCCCGGTATTTCTGATCGGCAGAGGCGTGGACAGTATGGGAATGGCATCCGCGCAGATCCTTACGGAGAGTTATACCTGTGTTCGGAAAATGGGCGAGGAATATGTCTCCGGGAGGAAAAAGGGCGCGGCATATGTCGTTTTAAATACTTCCGGGACGGAAAATGACCTCGCGGAGGCATTTTCTTCTGTCATGGAGGGCAGGACGGGATTTCAGGAACTGGACAGCGCCGTATGCGACGGTCAGAACGCCGGAGAAGCGTATGACGCGGCGTGGGAACTCATGCATGCGCACCCCAATGCGGATACGATTGTGTGCGTGACCTCCGTGCAGGCGCTGGCGGCTGCCGATGCCGCCGCCGATCAGGGGCTTTCCCCCATGGTGATGTGCCTGTCCGGCGATACCGATGAGATCGTACAGAGTGTGGAGCAGGGAAGAGTGCAC
This sequence comes from Lachnospiraceae bacterium, assembly GCA_015057835.1. Lineage (GTDB taxonomy): Bacteria > Bacillota > Clostridia > Lachnospirales > Lachnospiraceae > Chordicoccus. The sequence goes on along the minus strand of SVDL01000123.1, from coordinate 4,526 downwards.
GCGGCGATCGTGAAACCGGCAAAAAAGCTGGCAGAGCGGGCGGCGCTCTCCCTGAAAGAGTATCTTGAGACCGGCGAGCTGCCGGATTCAGAGTGTTATTATGTACAGGGCGAGATCCGGATCAGCGGAGACACGGAAGAAGAGAAGGAACCGTGAAACGCGGGGATCCGGCGGAAAGGAGAACAGGATGAAGGCTGCATTTATCGGATGCGGAAATATGGGCGGCGCGATTATACAGGGATTGATTTCCAAAGGCATTGCGCCGGAAAATATTATTGCGGCGGACCCGATGGAAGCTTCGAGGAAACGTGCGGAGGAACAGTACGGGATCCGCACGACTGCGGTGAACGCGGAGGCGGTGAAGGGGAGCGATATTGTTGTTCTTGCCGTCAAACCTTACATTGCACCGAAGGCCTGCGACGAGATCTGCACCGAGCTTGAGGATGAGCAGCTGGTTCTGTCCATCATGGCCGGAAAACGAATGAAAGATCTCGAGGAAATGCTGGGCGGTCATCCGAAGATCGTCCGCGCGATGCCCAATACCCCCTGCCTCATCGGAGAAGGCATGATCGGGTACTGCGCCAGCAGCGGCGTCACAGCGGAGGAAAAGGAAACGGCGGCAGGAATTCTGCGCGCCGTCGGCCTTGCGGAAGAGATTCCGGAGAAACTGATGGATGCTGTGACCAGCGTGAGCGGGAGCTCCCCGGCCTTTGTATTTATGCTGATCGAGGCGATGGCGGACGGCGCGGTGCTGGAAGGCATGCCCCGGGATATGGCCATGCGCTTCGCTGCACAGGCGGTGAAAGGCAGCGCTGCGCTTGTTCTCGCGACCGGAAAACACCCGGGAGAACTCAAAGACATGGTCTGTTCCCCCGGCGGCACGACGATCGAAGGCGTCCGTGTTCTGGAGGAAAATGCGTTCCGGGGGACCGTCATGCAGGCAGTCATGGAGGCCGCGGAAAAGTCTTCCCTTCTGTGAGATGCAGGACGGTAACAATTTCCCACTATTCCTTGCAAAATACACGGGGCGCGTGGTATACTCTTGTGTGCTGATTTTATAGCAGAGATTAGAATTTATTAGATCCGGAGGAAAAAAACAACGGTTATGAGCACAAAGGTAGAGAGATTAGAGCACAATATGGCACGTCTTACGATCGAAGTGGCAGAGGACGTTTTCGAAGAGGCGATGCAGTACTCTTATAATAGAAACAAAAGCAGAATCAACGTTCAGGGTTTCCGCAAGGGAAAAGCGCCCCGCAAGATCATTGAGAAAATGTACGGCCCGGAAGTGTTCTATGAGGACGCGGTCAATTATGCTATCGACAAGTCCTATCCCGGCGCTGCCGACGAGAGCGGTCTGACCCTCGTTTCGAGACCGGAAATCGATATCGTACAGATCGAGAAGGGAAAACCCTTCATTTATACCGCGGAAGTTGCCGTGCGTCCGGAAGTATCTCTCAAGAAATACATGGGACTTGAGGTCCAGAAGGTCGACACCGAAGTGACGGATGATGACGTTCAGAAAGCCCTTGACCGCGAACTGGAGAAAAACTCACGCCTCGTCGACATCGACGACAGAGCGGCGGAGATGGGCGATACCGTAACGCTTGACTTTGAGGGCTCTGTAGACGGAGAAGCTTTTGACGGCGGCAAGGGTGAGAACTATGAACTCGTCCTCGGATCCGGTTCTTTCATTCCGGGATTCGAAGAACAGCTGGCTGGCAAAGCGATCGGCGAGGAGACGGAAGTCAACGTGCGCTTCCCGGATGATTACCACGCGGAAGAGCTGGCCGGAAAAGAAGCTGTCTTTAAGTGCGTGATCCACAAGATTGCGAAGAAGGAGCTTCCGGCGGCGGATGACGAATTCGCGAAGGATGTATCCGAATTTGATACACTCGAAGAATATAAGGAAGATCTGAAGAAGAACCTTGTCGAAGATAAGGAAAAAGCGGCGCGCCAGGCGAAGGAAAATGAAGCGGTCGCGGCTCTGATCGATGAGATGGAAGCGGATATTCCGGAGGCCATGGTACAGGCCAATATCGAGAGCCTCGCAAGAGACTTTGAGATGCGCCTCACACAGCAGGGAATCACTCTCGAGAACTACCTGAGTATGTTCGGCATGAAGCAGGAGGACTACTTCAAGCAGCTTCGTCCGCAGGCGGAGAGCAGCATCAAGACGCGCCTCGCCCTTGAACAGGTCGTCAAAGAAGCAGATCTTGCAATCTCGGATGAGAAATATGAAGAAGAGCTGAAGAAGCAGGCTGAGAGCTACGGCATGGAACTTGAGAAGCTCAAAGAGATCGTTGATCCGGAGACAGAAAAACAGATGCGTCTCGATATCGCGGTTCAGGATGCTATCACTCTGATCACAGACAACGCCGTGGAAGTCGAGAAGAAAGAAGAGACCGAGGAAGAGAAAGCGGAATGAGAAATTCATTGATTCCCTATGTTATAGAGCAGACCAGCCGCGGGGAGCGGAGTTATGATATTTACTCGAGACTCCTTAAAGAAAGGATCATTTTTCTGGACGGGGAAGTCAGCGATGAGTCGGCGAGTGTGATCGTCGCCGAACTGCTGTTCCTTGAGTCGGAAGATCCGGGCAAGGACATTTCCCTGTATATCAATTCACCGGGAGGATCCGTCACAGCCGGATGGGCGATCTACGATACGATGCAGTATATCAAGTGCGATGTTGCCACGATCTGCATCGGCATGGCAGCCAGTATGGGAGCATTTCTTCTTGCCGGCGGCGCGAAGGGAAAACGCCAGGCACTGCCCAATGCGGAGGTCATGATCCACCAGCCTTCCGGAGGCGCCCGCGGGCAGGCATCCGAGATCGAAATTGAGGCGGAGCGCATCATTCGCATTAAGAAAAAGCTGAATGAATACCTCGCAGCCAACACCGGTCAGCCGCTGGAAGTGATCGAAAGAGATACCGACCGCGATCACTGGATGACGGCACAGGAAGCCGTTTCCTATGGACTGATCGACAGCGTTGTTGAAAAACGGTAAATAGGGAGGGGACTGGAACGTAATATGCTTCAGTCCCCTGTTTTTTAAAAGGAATACATCTACATGGCAGGAAAATCGAAACGGGAGAAAATGTATTGCGCCTTCTGCGGCAGAAGTGAGGACGAGTGTGACCGCCTCGTGATGGGGCCGAACAATATCAACATCTGTGACAGATGTCTTGATCTCGCACAGGAGATGCTGCATAAGGAAAGAGTGAGCCGCGGGGAGGAATTCGGGAAGGAAATCCGGGAGCTTCCGACGCCGGCCCAGCTGAAAGAATATCTTGACGAATATGTGATCGGGCAGGATGACGCCAAGAAGGTGCTCGCTGTCTCGGTCTACAATCATTATAAAAGGATCTTTTCCGAAGACGACGGTGACGATGTGGAACTGCAGAAGAGCAACGTCATGATGATCGGTCCGACGGGATCCGGCAAGACGCTGCTCGCGCAGACGCTTGCCAAGAAGCTGCACGTACCCTTCGCTATCGCGGATGCGACGACGCTCACGGAGGCAGGATATGTCGGTGAGGATGTGGAGAACATACTGCTCCGGCTTATTCAGGCAGCGGAATATGATGTGGGACTTGCGGAAAGAGGGATCATTTACGTCGATGAGATCGATAAGATCACAAGAAAATCGGAAAATGCCTCCATCACCCGTGATGTTTCCGGAGAGGGCGTTCAGCAGGCCCTCCTGAAGATCGTGGAGGGAACGGTCGCCAATGTACCCCCGCAGGGAGGGAGAAAACATCCGCAGCAGGAATTTATCCAGATCAACACTTCCAATATCCTGTTTATTCTCGGCGGAGCTTTTGTCGGACTCGATAAGATCATTGGCTCCAGACTGGACAGCCGCTCGATCGGTTTCGGTGCCGAAGTGGCAGAGAAAGAAGATAAAGACTCCAGTCTGCTTCTCAAGCAGGTCATGCCGGGAGATTTTGTCAAATTCGGACTGATTCCCGAACTGATCGGCCGTGTGCCGGTGGTCGTTTCCCTGGAAGAACTGGATGAGGAAGCTCTCGTCCGGATCCTGAAGGAACCGAAGAACTCTCTGCTGAAACAGTATCAGAAGCTGTTCGCGATGGACAATGTGGAACTTATTGTGGATGAAGACGCGCTGAGCGCGATCGCGAAAGAGACGATCGAGCGAAAGACCGGCGCGAGAGGACTCCGTCAGATCATGGAACAGACCGTACTGGAACCGATGTTTACGATCCCTTCCGATCCTGAGATCCGCCAGTGCAGGATCACGAAAGAGGTCGTTGAAGGGAAAGAAAAGCCGATCCTGATCCGCGGAACGGAAAAGGAGTGAGCGCGGTGGACAGAACGAAACTGCTCGTAAAGACACTCCCGGTCGTTGCTCTTCGGGATACAGTGATCATGCCCGGTACGACCGGTCAGTTTGATGTGAGCCGGAAAATGTCCGTCAAAGCGGTTGAAACAGCCATGAAACGCTCACAGGAGCGGGAGATCGCACTGGTTCAACCGCTTTGACGGACATTTTCCGGCTCA
>SVDL01000122.1 GCA_015057835.1 Lachnospiraceae bacterium | reverse complement strand
ACTTAATGGGTGGCCGCTCGCGCCGCATCGCGGCCGTTCGGCTCCGCACAGCCGGCCGTTAGCCGGCGCCGTATGCACATAATTATTTGCCCCGTTCTTTAAACTCTTGGAATATCCCATATCCCAGGAAGCCAATTCCTGCAATAAGTGCAATAATAGCTGCTACTTTCAACGGAGATCCAACATAGCTTAATCCGGTCTGAAACAAGGAACTATCCCAACTTGTTGTATTACTCATGAAAACCGCAGCTGCTACGTATCGTGCACTCATTAAAATAGCAGAGATCAGACAGAAAATGGCGCCCACACCTTTGTTACTCATTAACACCTCCCTAAAAGTCTATTATGTTGATTTTCTGAACAAATAGTTTTTAATTAAAGAAGTCATTTTATTATTCACCACAATCTTAACAAATCCACAGCTGATTACAAGACTCAATACTTTGGGAATGATATATTTACAGAGCATTTTAGCTCTTTCCTTGGAATACCGGATTACTGTGGTGCATAACGATTATCGGGATCCTGTTCGGAAAGCAGTTTTAAGATCGCGAAGCTGGCGCTGATGCCGTTCGGGGCGGGAGTGAGATAGCAGGGGCGATTCTTCATCGCCCCCCTTTATCTTGACGAAAACAAGAGCAAAATGTTATAATGTATATGAAAACGTTTCCACATACTTTTCTTAACGTTTTAATACAATATGAAAGAGAATAAAGCGAAGATCCTTTTATTCGAATTATATGTAGTTCTGTTTTGGCTCTCCATACATATCTCCAGTCCTTTCATCTCAAAATATGCAGAACAGATCGGCGCCGGCAGTTTCCTTGTGGGGCTTACTGTTGCGCTTTATTCGATCGGACAGATTTCTCTCCGGATACCGGCCGGGATATTTGCCGACCGGAAAAACATGCGCAAGGAGACCATATTGCTGGGGGCGCTGATTGCCGCAGTGTCTTTTGCGCTCCTATGGCTGATGCCGACGATCCCGATCCTGATAATTGCCAGAACGATGCAGGGGATATCCGCTGCTTCCACCGTCTGCGCCCAGGCGATGTATGTCGGATTCTATCCGAAAGACGAGGCGTTTCAGGCGTCCGGAAAGCTGGTGGCGGTCAACCAGCTGGGGACCGCATCCGCGTACCTGTTTGCGGCGCTCGTCGGCAATGCGGTGTCGATTAAGGGGATATTTATTCTGTCAACGATTTTCGGGATCTGCAGTTTTATTTCCCTCGCGGTAGTAAAAGATGATAAAAAGAAGAAAGAACCTGTCACGGGGCAGGATCTGAAGAAGGCGTTTCAGTCCCCGAGACTGCTTCTTGTCGCGCTGACGTGTGCGGTCATCGAACTGGTGGAAGCAGGAGCAGTGTGGACCTATGTCCCGTTTGTTGCGACCGATATGGGAGGAAGTCCTTTCTGGCTGTCAATGCTTCAGTTTGCTTTTGTCATACCTTGCTTCCTTGCGAATAAAATCTTCTACAAAAAGCTGATCAGGACTTTTTCCCCGACCGGAATGCTGCTTGTTTTCACTTGTACAGAATCCGTTCTCTGTATGCTTCTTCCGCACACGCGCAATCTTTTTATCCTGTTTGTCGTTCTGTTCATTATGGGAACGGTCCATTGGACCTCCTTCCAGCTGCTTTCCGGGCTCGCTATTACGTCCTTCCCGGAGAAAATGCACGCGTGCGCGATGGGCGTTTTCCAGGCGACATACGCTCTTGGGATGCTGGTCGGTCCGATCGTCGCCGGAGCGGTGCGGTCGGTCTCATCCATGACAGTCGTCTTTATTACGCTCGGTCTTATGACACTGCTTGCTCCGACGTTTGTGCTGCTCGTGAAGCGGCTTGAAAAGAAAAGCATCTGATGATGCGGATATTTCCTGTGACTGAAGCATTCTCCTTATGTGAAATATGCCATTATAAGTCATGCATAAAACGAAAAATCTCTTTTTGTGCAAAATACGAATTGAATTAAGACCTGTTATTTTTTAATATAAATACAACACATGGAAACGATTTCACATATGAAATTTTATCGGTTATATTTTTTTACGGGATGTGGAAACGATTCCACAAAAATATTGGCATGTAGGAGGAAACTATGGAGAAATCGTACAGAGCGGAGTTAGTCGGTGCTTTTGGATGTCCGATCGACGAGAATCCGACGGGCGTCATCGAAGAGGCGGCGTTTGCTGCGAAAGGATTAAATTATCGTTATTTGATGATTAAGGTAAATGACGGTGATCTGGAAGCAGCAATAAACGGCATGAAGGCATTTAATATGAGAGGAATCAACTGCACGATTCCGCATAAGGTAAAAGTAGTCCAATATCTGGATGAACTGTCGGAAGCCGCTGCTTTGGTAGGCGCCGTCAATATGATCGTGAACACGGACGGACATCTTTGGGGAGACAACACGGACGGAAAAGGATACATGAAATCCGTTCGCGACGCCGGCGTTGACGTTGCCGGGAAAAACGTCACGATTCTTGGCGCAGGCGGTGCCGCGAGAGCGATCAGTGTGGAATGCGCGCTGGCAGGAGTGAAGCACATCACGATCTGCAACATTGTCCGTGAACAGGGGGAGGAACTGGTGGAGCTGCTGAACACCCGGACAAATGCGAAAGCGGATTTCGTATTCTGGGACAAAGCGATCGATATCGATCCTTCTACCGACATCCTTTCAAACTGCACATCCGTAGGCCTCTATCCGAACTGCGATCAGAAGCCGAACATCAATTATGACACGGTGCTGCCGTCTATGGTCGTCACCGACGTCATTTTCAACGACCCGAATTCTCTCTTCCTGCAGGAAGCCCGAAAACGCGGTGCCATGACCATCAACGGACTCGGAATGCTTGTCAATCAGGCGGCGCTCAACTTCAAGCTGTGGACCGGTGTGGACGCGCCGGTAGAGCTTATGGTCTCGACGCTCCGTAAGGAGTTCGGTCTGGACGAGGAATAATTGATGAACGATCACAGTATGTTAAATTCAAACGGAAAATACCTGCTCTCCCGCATGGGACACAGAGATCTTCTTGCGATTACCGACGCCGGCTTCAATATTCCGAAAAATGTGGAGACGGTTGACCTCGCGCTCCTTCCGAATATTCCGACGATCATGCAGGTCATCGAAGCCGTTCTGCTGGAAACGCCGATTGAAAAGGTCTATCTCGCAGAAGAGATCAAAGAGCAGGCTCCCGAAATTCTGACAGCATATGAAGAGCATTTTAAAGGGATACCGATCGAGTTTCTGCCTCACACACCGGATTTTGACGATCTGGTGGGAACAGCAAAAGGCGCTATCCGATCCGGACAGTACGGTTATCATGCGCCGAACTGTGTATTAAAAATAGGATGCCCTTATTGAGAGGACAAAAAACAATGACAGTTACAATTAAGGACATTGCCAAAAGAGCAGGCGTCTCCGTGACCACGGTTTCGCGGGTATTGAACAACTCAGGATATGTAAGCAAAGAAGCAAGGACTGCGGTTGAAGAAGCTATAAAAGAACTGGATTATGTGCCGAATGCTATGGCAAAGAGCCTGCCTTCCCGCGGAAGCAGCATGGTCGGGACCATGATCCCCGAAGTCGGCAACCCGTTTTTCGCGGGGGTAATCGCGGGTGTTACCAACATCTGCGATCAGAAAAACTATTCACTGATGCTTTGCAATGCCAACGAGTCAGCGGCCCGTGAGAGGAGATATCTCCGTTCTCTGAGGGAGCAGCGGATCGCGGGACTCATCATCGCGTCGACAGCAGATGAAACGGAACTCACGGCGGAGCATATCGGAGCCATCAAAAAGATGAAATGCCCGATCGTCATGCTGGACCGCCAGCTGCCTTACATCGACTATGAAGGAGTCTATACGGATGACGAAACGCCGATGACGGAGCTGATGACACTGCTTCTTAAAGAAGGCCATCGGAATATCGCCTATCTCGCGGGCAACCTCTATACGAGCACGGGCCGCAACCGGTACAAAGGCGTCAAAAAAGCATTTGAAAATGCGGGACTCACGCTGCCGGAAGAGAATGTATTTCCCAGCACCTTCTCAAGCAAAGACGGATTTGCCCTGACGCAGAAGATCCTTTCCAGACCGAAGGAGGAGTGGCCGACAGCGATCGTCGTCGCCAACAATACGATTGCGATGGGAGCTCTGCACAGTCTTTACATGCATAATGTCATTATCCCGAGAGATATCGCGTTTGCGGGATATGACAGACTGGAGGTCATGGAACAGCTCCAGGGAAATCTGACGCTTGTGGAAAAGGACGGAATCGAGATCGGCGAGATCGCTATGAGACGTCTGTTCGCGAGATTGGAGAACGATCCCAATGAACCGGCCGGAGATATCATTATCCGCCCGAAACTGGTCGTCAGGGGCTCTGAAAAGATGCCTGTCAGATAAGAGAACGGAAATGCAGTATATTTTAGCGCATGACATAGGAACCACCGGAGACAAGGCGACGCTGTTTTCGACAGAAGGCGCGATTATCAACAGCGTTGTCGTTTCTTATCCGGTGCATTACGGGGAGAACAACAGAGCGGAACAGGATCCTGAAGACTGGTTTCGCGCTGTTTGCGTCTCCACGAAGAGACTTCTGGAAAATATCGATCCAGCGCAGATCCTGAGCGTCGGTTTCAGCGGCCACATGATGGGGTGCGTCCTGCTCGGAAAAGACAGGAAACTGCTCAGAAACGCCATTATCTGGGCGGATCAGAGAGCCGTTGAGGAATGCGGCCGGATCGCCGAAGCAATCGGAAATGACCGTTTCTACGAGATCACCGGAGGCCAGAACAACGCGACCAATTCTGTTGCCAAACTGCTCTGGTGCATGACAAAGGAAGATCTTAAGGACAGGATCGGGGTCATGCTGAACTGCAAAGACTATCTGGTCTACCGGCTGACGGACCGGATCGGCACCGATTATTCTGATGCCTCCGGAACGGGGCTGTTTGATCTTAATACCTTTGCGTGGTCGGAAGAAATCATGGATACCATGCAGATTCCCGCGTCTTTCCTTCCGGAGATTTTCCCCGCCGCGAGTGTCGTCGGCAAAGTGACGGATCGGGCAGCGGCGGAGACGGGTCTGCTCAGCGGCACGCCGGTCGTGGCCGGTGTCGGCGACGGTACAGCAGCCTCTGTCGGAAGCGGTATCAGCAGGACCGGAGAAGGCTATATCTGTCTCGGGACCTCGGCATGGATCTCCTATATGGACGACAGCGCGCTGTTTGACGCGAAAAAAAGGACCTTCAACCTGGCGGGGATCCGCAAAGGCCAGGTGTTTCCCTTGGGAACGATGCAGTCGGCGTGCGCCTCATACAACTGGATGAGGGACAACATTTGGAAAGAGGACGGAGAGAACGGCAGCGCATTATATGATCGGATAAATCAAACGATCCGCGCCGTCCCCGCCGGATCAAACGGGGTGCTTTTCCTGCCTTATCTTATGGGTGAACGCAGCCCCTGGTGGGACGCTGACGCCGCCGGCGCATTTCTGGGACTTCGCCAGATGAATACCCGGGCGGATATGATGCGGGCTGTGATGGAAGGCGTCGCTCTCAATCTGCGGCTGATCCTCGACGCTCTGCGTCAGAAAGCGCCTCTCACTACCCTCAGGATCATCGGCGGAGGCGCGAAGGAACCCACCTGGAGAGAAGTGATCGCCGACGTCCTGCAGGTCCGTATCGAGAAAATGAACCTGATGGAAGAAGGCTGTTCCCTCGGCGCGGCGGTGGTTGCCGGGATCGGAGCAGGCATTTTCGGGGATGAGAGCAGTATCGGCAGATTCCTTTCGGTCGAAGAGACGACCGAACCGGATCCCGCGCTGGCGGAGACGTATCATTCACTTGCCGGCAGATTTGAAAGAACCTATTGGGGACTAAAAGACATTTGACGATAAAAGGAGGTCAATAATGGTTTTTACTTTTCCAAGCTGCGGCGGGTGCACTAGCTGCGAGCTGGCGTGCTCATACCGGGCGACAGGGGAGTTCAATCGGAACCGGTCCGCGATCGAAGTCACCGTTAAGGAAGACGGAGGCTATCTTGTAGAACTCCATGATAAGATCAGCGG
>SVDL01000121.1 GCA_015057835.1 Lachnospiraceae bacterium | reverse complement strand
AGTACTCGTCAGCCACGATGGGAATCTCACGATCCATCAGAGGCAGCAGGCAGTTCTTGCCGATGAGATCCTGATACCGCGTCCTCCGGGTTGACAGCCACCGCCGTATCCCCGAGAAGCGTCTCCGGACGGGTCGTCGCGATCTCGACAAATCTGCCCTCTTCCCCGACGATCGGATAATTGATATGCCAGAAAAAGCCGTCCTGATCCTCGTGCTCCACTTCCGCATCGGAGATCGAGGTCTGGCAGCACGGGCACCAGTTGATGATTTTGGCGCCGCGGTAAATGTAGCCTTTTTCGTACAGTTTCAGGAACACTTCCAGGACTGCGTCCGAGCAGCCCTCGTCCATCGTGAACCGCTCTCTGTCCCAGTCCGCGGAGGAACCCAGCTTGTAGAGCTGGCGGATAATGCGTCCGCCGTATTCTTTTCTCCACTCCCAGCAGTACTTCAGGAATTCCTCGCGGCCGATCTTATCCTTGTCGATCCCCATCTCGCGCAGGTGCTCGGTGACCTTGACCTCCGTCGCGATCGCGGCGTGGTCGGTTCCCGGCTGCCAGAGAGCTTCATAGCCCTCCATTCTCTTCCAGCGGATCAGGATATCCTGAAGCGTGTTGTCAAGAGCATGTCCCATGTGCAGCTGGCCGGTGATATTTGGCGGCGGCATGACGATCGTGAACGGTTTTTTCTCCGGATTTACTTTTGCCCGGAAATAGCCGCCTTTCCGCCATTTCTCATATAATCTGTCCTCGAGCCCTTTCGGATCGTAAGTCTTTGCCAGCTCTTTTGCCATTTTGTTTCCCCCTTAGAATCCCCGGCCGACGGGCGGCAGGGAGTGTATCCTTTCTTGATTGATAAACGCTGTTTCGCGAAGAAGCATTTTAGCTCCTTCGCGAAACTGTCTGAATCCTATGAAAAATGCGGCGGTCAGCCCTGTTTGGAGATCTCCAGCATCTTTGTCTTCAGTTCATCTTCCATTCTCTTCAGTTCCACTTCCGCCTCGGCGCGCTTCTGTCTGCCTTCCGCCTGGATCTTGATGACCTCGTCCAGCGTGCTGATCAGCGTGTCGTTCGTGTGTTTGAGCGTCTCCATGTCGACGATGCCGCGCTCGGAAGCCTTCGCGGTCTCGAGGGTCGCCATCTGGAGCTTATCGGCGTTGCCCTGCAGAAGCTTGTTGGTCATATCCGTAACTTCCTGCTGCGCCTTCGCCGCCTTCGCGGAATTCTCGATGCCGAGGGTCAGGACCATCTGGTTCTTCCACAGCGGGATCGTATTGACGATGGTGGACTGGATCTTTTCGGCCATCATCGTGTCGTTGCTCTGGATCATGCGGATCTGCGGAGCGGTCTGAATGGAGATCTGGCGGGTCAGCTCAAGATCGTAGATCTTCTTCTCGAAGCGGTTCAGCTGGTCCGCGAGGTCTTTCGCGCGCTGCGCGTCCTCGGGGAGACCCGACTGCTGCGCTGCGGCTTCCAGAGCCGGAAGATCGACGTCTCTCACCTGGGCGATCTTCTTCTTTCCGGCGAGGATGTACATCGTGAGCTCTTTGTAATAAGCGAGGTTCGCGTCGTACATCTTGTCGAGCATCGCGACGTCCTTAAGGAGCTGTACCTGATGGGTCTTCAGCGCTTCCGCGACTTTATTGACATTGACTTCCGCCTTGTCATAGCGGACTTTCATCTCTTCCGCTTTTTTCACGGGCTTTTTGAAAAGGCCGCCGAGGAATCCCTTGTCCTCTTCCTCGTCAAAGTGCTTCAGCTCCGTGACGACGCTCGTCAGCATGCTGCCCACTTCGCCGAGATCCTTCGTGCGGACATTGTCGAGAGCCGCGTCGGAGAAATCCGCCATCTTCTTCTGGACGCCGCCGCCGTATTCCATAATGGCGGAAGTATTGGACAGATCGATCTGCTTCGCGAACTCTTCTACCTGTTTGCGCTCCGCGTCCGAGAGAATATTTTCCTCTTTCTTCGCCGCATCGCCGAACTGCATGGCCTGAGTGCCGCCCATGACCTGCGCCGCCTGGCTGCCGAGATCCGGGGCTGCCGGCGCTCCGAACTGCAGAGAGATCGCGCTCTCGAGACCCTGTGCCGCTGAAGCCGCCATCGTATTCGCCGCGTCTACCGTCTGCTGAGCTGCCTGAGCAGCCTGCTGTGCACTGTCAAGATTCATGTCTGCCATTTTATTTTTCCTCCATTACTGCTGCGTTTCCCTGCGCCTTAACAGCGCTTTTTCCGGGTTTTTTAAAATCGCTTCCGGTGAGGCCGTCCTGTTTCATCATGGATTTCATGACGCTGATATCCGTGGAGACGTCCCACGCCTGCTCTTTGAACATGCTGTCGAGGAGCGTTTCGAACGCGTCGTTGATAGTGTCAAGAGACTCCTTGATCTCCCGTTTCGCGTTCATAATATTTTCTCCCTGTACCGGCTGCTCCTCCATTTCACGGTACACCGCCACGAGTTTCCATGTCGTCGGGAGATAGTAATCCATAAACTGGCTGAGATTCCTCGCCTCGCCGGGTTCTTCCTTTACGCGGGCGAAAATCTTGGAAATGATATTTTCGAGTCTTGTTAGCTTTTCCGTGATCTCGGGCTCGGGCAGCGCGTGGTTGACCTCCCGGATCTTCTCGACATATTCATTTCCCTTCTCGAGGACGTCGCGGACATCTTTCGAGAGCGCGCCGTACTGCTTTTCGATCTCCTCCTGCTCTTTCCGGAGAGCGTCCGCCTGTTCCTGCGTGCGGCGGTACTGCCCGTAGAGAGCGTCGGTCGCGATCATGGTCGTCTGCTTATCGTCGAGATGACCCTCGCGGAACCATTTCCTGTCGATCATTTTTCTGAGGTCGCGGATGACGAATTCTTCCTTCTTGCCGACTTCCGCGCTCAGATCCTTCACCGAAGCGTACATTTTCTTCGATAGAATGCTGACGTATTTTTTAAACCGTTTTGCCTGGTTGTTCAGTCCCATCCCGTACAGGAAAGCCGCCGCGCAGACAGCCAGTCCGAAGACGGGAAATACCAGAGCCCCGACGCCTCCGCCGGAAAAGAGAGCCGCGATGGCCTTGACAAGGCTCAGAACCGAGTTGACGCCGAACACGCCTCCGGCGATCATAAGGGCGAGGCCTCCCGCCTCTCCGGTCGGCTTTCCGAAATAGACCGGCTGTTTCGGAACATTTTTGACATTGTTCCGCGCCGCGGTATTCGGAACCGCACCGGTCATATGGGGCTGTCCGGACATCATCTGCCGGCGCCGCGCCTCATAGGCCTCTCTGCCGGCACTGCTCGCGTTATAGGCACTGTTCTGGCGGTTCTGATACGCCGTGTAGCCGCGGTTGTTCATGTTTCCCGCGTAGCCTGACCTGCCGTTCGGCCGGTAATCCGGTCCGCTCTGCCGGTAATTCGGCTGCTGTCCCGGCCGGCTGCCGCCGGCATATCCCCCATAGGGATTCTGTCCGGTGCCGTTTCCGCGGTATGTCCCCTGCCCGCCCGGGCGGTTATTTCCCGTCCCGTTCGGCCGGTTCTGATAATGATTCCCGCCGAACAGCCTGTTCATCTGCCGGTTGATGGTCTCGCTGAGCTTATCGTAATTGTCTGAATTCAAAGCATTGTCGACCAGATCCATGATCTGTTCGCCAAGGTCCGAACGAAAATCGCTCACTTATTTCCTCCCGCGCGCATTTTCTCCTCCGGCGCGCTGCTTTTCTTTGGGCTAAAGTTTACCTTATTTTCAGTTCGTTTTCCACTGATATTTCCGCGTGTTCACGCATTTTTCACAGATCCCCTACGCCAGGTAGAAAATGGCGATTCCGGCAAAGATCAGAAGGTTGCCGAGGATCTTTTTCCGGGTGATCTTTTCACCGAAAAAGACGCGGCTTAAGATCATCACCATGAGGAATCCGAAGGATTCCATCACGGACCCGTTTTTGTACTCCACATGCCGGTATCCGATCACGCCGATCAGCATGCTGCCGAACATGAGGCCGTAGCCGATGATCACATAGGGGTTGAGATATTCCCGGATCACCGAGGTGTATTTTTTTGAGGCCGCCTTCTTCAGCAGCACCTGGGCAAATGCCGCCACGCTCGAGGACAGCACGAACATAAGAAGCCACGGATTAAACTTCATCGCTGTTCACCGTCATGATTCCGGCAAATATCACGATGACGCCGATGATATTCTTAAGAGTCACGCCTTCCCCGAAAAGTACCGCCGCCCAGATCATTGACCAGAAAATGGAGGTCGCGCGGTTGACGTAGGCGAGCGAAAGATCAAAACGCTTGATGATCTGCTGCCAGAAGATCGCGTATACGCCCAGCGCCGCAAGTTCCAGGAAAATAAAGAGAAGGAACTTTGGCGACATGACCTCGTAGCGCGAAGAGAACTTTGCGCAGATCCCGGACATCGTGAAGATCACAACGGCGGCCTGGATCACGAGGATGGATATGATTGAGATTTTCTTTTTTTCACGCATGGAATAATAATAGCATAATTCCACAAAAATAACTATTCTGTTTCATTAAAATATGATAAACTAAAGGCTGCAGCCGCAGGTATCATGCACGGTCATTCCGCCGCGGCGCATGCGGACGGGCATAAATTTCGATTTCTTTCGCGCTGTCCGCAGTCTCAGATAAAGGGAGGATAGTATTATGAGTGAAACAATGGCAGATTTCTCTTCGGAACTGAACAATTCGATGCGTGTCATCAACGCGGGGGATATGGTGACCGGAACGGTCGTCGGCGTTTCGGACACGGAAGTGACAGTCGATCTCCAGTATTTTGCGGAAGGTATTATCAGAGCCGCTGATTATTCCGGAGACCCGTCTTTCAATATCCGTCAGGATGTGGAGATCGGAGCGGAAGTGACGGCAGTGGTGCTCCGCATGGACGACGGCCACGGCAATATCCTCCTTTCCAGACGCAAAGCCAACGAGATCCTGATCTGGGACAAACTCAAAGAACTTCTTAAGAACAAGACCCACATCACCGTGAAGATCGCCCAGGCGGTCAAAGGCGGCGCCGTAGCTTATTATGAAGGCATCCGCGCCTTTATCCCGGCTTCCAAGATCGCGCTCAGCTTCATCGAAGATCTCGAGACATTCGTCGGCCGGGAAGTGGATGCGATCGTCATCACCGCCGATGAGGAAAACAAGCGCCTCGTCCTCTCGGTCCGCGACGTTCTCCGCGAAAAAGCGGAAGAAGAAAAAGCAAAGATGGTCTCCAACCTCAAGGTCGGCTTCGTGACCGAAGGAACCGTCGAATCCCTGAAGGATTACGGCGCATTCGTCGGCATCGGCAACGGCATTGACGGGCTTCTCCACATTTCCCAGATCCCGAGCGACAAGAGACTGAAACATCCGAAAGAAGTCCTGAACGTCGGCGACAAGGTCAAAGTGCGCGTGACAAGGATCCAGGACGGCCGCATTTCCCTCTCCATGAGAGCGCTTGAGGAAGAAGCGCCCGCAGAAGAACTCGTCGAGGAGAAAGTGGTCCTGCCGAAGAGCGAAAAACTCACGACAAATCTCGGCTCCCTTCTCGCCGGACTGAATCTTCCGGAGGAATAAGAATCGCTGTTCTCAGCGGATTTTAAAACACAAAATACCGGTACTGGGCTTCATCAGAAAGCACCGTACCGGTATTTTTTCTGCTTTGGATTATAAGACAAAATGCCTTCTCGGCTCAGATCTTCATCTTCTCGGCAAATTCCGTGATGGAATCCGTGACGAGACAGGGCACCATCGTGCGCGTCTCCGGATGCATCCGGACAAGCCTTTTCAGAGCCATGCGGTCCGAAATCTTCATTCTCTCGTAATGCAGCTCCCCGCCGAAAGAATCGATCGCCTCACAGTCCCGGATAAATGCGTCCGGAAAGTTTTCTTCGATGATCTTATGCGACTCCGTCATAAAGGCATGACAGAGAAAGACCCCTTTGCGCACCCCCGTGAGGTACGCCTCGTTCCTTACCAGCCATTTGCGGACCTTCGGCTCTATGAGTCCGTTCCGCACGCTGCTGCCGATGATCACGGCGTCGTACGCGCGGTCCGGATTGGCGTCCGTCTCCATAAGATTCCTAAGACTCGCGTCATCAAAGCAATCCGCCAGCATATGCGCCGCCTTTTCCGTCGTTCCGGTCCGGCCCGCATATACGATCAACACCCTCATTTAAACTCCCCCTGCCTGCTGCCCCTTCTGTCTTTCTCCCCTTCGGGGCATTTTCCGTCTGCCGCTCAGGCTTTTCTCCCGTGGCAGTTCTTGTACTTC
>SVDL01000120.1 GCA_015057835.1 Lachnospiraceae bacterium | reverse complement strand
AGGAAATAAAGACGGCCGTATCGTCGCCTTCCGCAAGATCCGGGGCCGCAGGCACTCGATCGAAGCGCTCGCGGAAAAATACGACAAGCTCGTGGTCGAGCCCGAGAAGCAGATCGTAGGGATCGCGCAGGCCGGCTGCCGGGAGGACGCGGATTATCTCATCCGGCTCCTCAACAAAAATAAGCCCCCGAAGGAGATCCTGAATGTTCAGTACGAGCCCGTCACCGGTTCCCATGTAGGTCCCGGCGCGCTGGCGCTCTTCTTCCTCGGAGGTCCGGACGTAAGAGAAGAGGTCTGACAAGACCTCTTCTCTTTCTTATTATTTACTGATCAAGCGCCTCCAGCTCCGCTTTTTTAGCCAGGATCTGATCGACGAGCGGTTTATAATCCATCTGCTCTTTTGCGCGAAGATGCTCGGTGATCGCAATCGTGGGTTCCGAGATCGGCGTGAGGGAAAGATTCGTCAGAATTCCCTTCAGGGCGTGAGCCGCCTCAAACGCAGCGTCGAAATCATTTTCGCCGACCGCTCTGGAGAGCTTCTCAAATCCCTGATCCTTCAGCGCCATGCGCACCAGCCGAAGATAAAAATCGGTATTGTTCATGCAGCGCGTAAGGCCGTCTGCCGTATCGGCGCCGAATTCCTTCAAAGTGTCAATCGTAAGCATAGGGGTTCACCCATCCTTTCTTCAGTCATTTTCCTCTTCGAACCAGCTGGCCTCTTTCTCGGGCTCTTCCGGGCCTTCCACGGTATCGACAGCACTTTCGATCAGCTTGATCATCTCCCACACGGAGCGGAAATTGATCGTCTTGTCTTCTTCCATCCAGGTGATCCGTCCCTGCCAGCTGCTGTTCTGTCTATGCTGAACGCGCACGATAAAAGTTCCGATATCGCCGTGTTTTCTCAGAAGTTTGTCGTCGCTCATGAT
This sequence comes from Lachnospiraceae bacterium, assembly GCA_015057835.1. Taxonomy (GTDB): domain Bacteria; phylum Bacillota; class Clostridia; order Lachnospirales; family Lachnospiraceae; genus Chordicoccus. Next base: position 5,404 of record SVDL01000120.1, on the reverse strand, counting down.
TTTTTTCCTTTCGTGTTCCCCGTACCAGGGTCTTTTTTCTTCCCCGAAGCTTCTGCTGTTCGTCCCCGGATGCGGAAACTTAAGCCAGTCAAAGAGTTTTTCCATGTATTCCGTCATCTGCTGGAAGTTTTGGAAAATGTATCCTTCCTCGCTGTAGCTGTGAAAAAGCTCACCGCTCACCAGCCCGTCCTGAAAATGATTGATACACAGCACCACCCCGTTCGGCGCGCCGATATACCACTGTGTTCTCTCCGTAGTGCTCATGGGAGACCTCATACTTCCGGTGTCCAGAAAACGCTGTTGACATAGTATTTTATGCCGGAGCGCTGACGGCCCTGAATAAACCGTTTATTGATACGCTTCTGGATGACGCCGCAGTCCTCCCGGGTCGTATTGACGAGGAGCACCAGATACTGTCCTTTTCCGTACTGGCACATCGCGTCGCCGCGCCGGATCGAACGTCTCACGGCGTCCGCCATCCTTTTCGTCAGCTCCTCGAGATTCGGACCTTCCTTCATCGGGTTTCCTTTCCCGTCGACGACCGTACAGAGCATAATGTAAACGGACTGTCCGCCTCGTTCCATCATTCGCTCGACCATGCGGTAGATGCCGGTAAATACCGGATAGGAACAGAGGTACCCGCCCGGGAACTGATCCGACATGCCGCTGAGTTCCGACTGGATAATGTCCAGCGTCTCATGCTGGTGCTTGATATTGTCGCCCAGCCGGTCGAACTGTTCCAGAAGTTTCCTGGATGGCCGAAGTCCCTGCTCGTTGAAGTAGTACTCTACCGTATCATCATAGAGCTTTCTTGCATCCTCATATCGTCCGAGCGAAGACAGTGCTTCCATTGTAATCGATTCCCAGTCAGCAAGAGGATCAATTTTGGAAGCAAAAGTGCCGAGTTCCTCCATCTGGAAGAAATCCTGTCCGACCCTGAGAAGCTCCGTCGCTCTCTCCACGCATTCACAGAAGATCTCGCGGTAGCGTCTCGCCTCCCTGGCAGCCCAGATCACGGCCGTCTGCATCGGAAGAAATTCTCCCGAATACCAGTGAACGGCGTCCATATAAAACGCCAGTCTCTCGTCGAGGTCTTTGCACGCCTCCGCTTCGCGGTAGCATTTCTCAAACTCTTCGGCGTCCTCGATCATCGGGATCTCCGGCGTCCAGAAGAAAACGCCTTTCTTCTGCACGATATAGTTTACTTTGGGCAGACCCGCCTTCTCGAGCTTCTTTTTGGAGTTGTAAACAATACTCTGCAGGGCATGGTGGACGTTGTCCAGCTCCCTGTCCTCAAAAAGAAGTTCCTCCAGTTTGTCCCTTGTCACACCCTTTTCCCGGTTGTGGATCAGGATCTGAAGAAGATACGTGAACTGCGAATCGCTTGAACGGGATCCGCCTGCGATCAGAGCGCCGTTCCACGTCAGCGAAAAACCGCCCAGCATCCTTACCTGAAGAACATCTTTCTGTTCCGCTTCTTCAAGACGCATACAGACCCCTCCTTTCATAAACGGTTATATTCATTATATAGGAAATACCTGATAATTCCTATATTTAATTACATATTCAGACGCTTTGACATCGTCTCATAATTGACGCAGGAGACCAGTGCCGTATCTTTGGAAATCCTGCCCTCCCGGTAAAGCTTGAGAAGGCTTCCGTCCATCGTGCACATGCCGTCCGCGGCTCCCGCCTGCATGGCGGATTCCAGCTGATGCAGCTTGTCTTCCCGGATCATATTCTGAATCGCCGTCGTCGTCTTCATGATCTCAAAAACGGCGATCTGACCGCCGTCCGTTGACGGAACGAGCTGCTGGCAGACAACGCCTTTCAGGATCTGCGCGAGCTGGATCTTGACCTGTTTCTGCTGATTGGCGGGAAAAACGTCCAGGATACGGTTGATCGTATTGGCCGCACTGCTCGTGTGGAGCGTGCTCAGCAGAAGAACGCCGGTCTCCGCCGCCGTGATGGCCGAGGAGATCGTGTCATAATCTCTCATCTCACCCAGGAGAATGACATCCGGGCTCTCTCTCAGCGCGGAGCGGAGGGAATCAAGATATCCGGGCGTGTCGATCGAGATCTCTCTCTGCGTCACGATCGAGCGGTTGTGCCTGTGAATGTACTCGATCGGGTCCTCCATGGTAATAATATGGCAGTCACGGTTCCGGTTGATCCGGTCGATCATGCAGGCCAGCGTCGTCGATTTTCCGGTTCCCGCGGAACCCGTGATCAGGACGAGACCTTTTTTATTGTCAGCCAGAGAGAGAACGCTCTCCGGAATGCCAAGCTGCACGGGATCCGGAAGGCCGAATTTGATCACGCGGATCACCGCCGCGAGAGAACCTCTCTGACGGAACACATTGACGCGGAATCTTCCCAGCATCGGCACAGAGAAGGAAAAGTCATCGTCGACGCCGTTCTCCAGGTTCGTGCGGTCTCTGCCACTGATGGCGTAGATCTCATTGATGAGTACCGCGATGCTGTCCGGTTTCATGATATCTTCCGGGAGGCGTTCCTGCCGTCCGTCGCATTTAAAAGTGACGGGAAGGCCCGCTACGATGAAAATATCCGATGTCCCGGCCGCAAGCGCTTTCTCCAGAATTTCCTTAATTGTCATATCCAGCTCCTTTATCAAAGTCCGTTCCAGAGATTGCCGATGGACTTATCTTCTTCCCAGGTCTTTTCATGCCGCCATTCGATCACATTGCCTGCGGCGTCCGTCGCGACATGCAGCACGAAGCCATTTTCCTCAAATATAATTTCTTCCGCTCTGTGCGCTCCTTCTGAAAGCCACTCCTGTCCCTGCGTCTCGAGTTCATAGCGGCAGCGGATCGTCTCGGCATATTTATTTGCCAGCGACATATCCGCGCCCGACGTCGCAAATGTCAGGATCGCGAGCGTCGTCAGGCAGATGCTGATCACCGTGAGCAGCAATGCCAGCGGTCCGAGCTTAATCGGTACCTGATTCATACGTCAACCTCCGCGATTCCTTCATTTTCCTGTATAAACTGCAGTTTCCAGAGTATAGACCGGATTATCGAGCTTTTCATAGAAAACAGTAATACGGCTCGTAACGAGCTCCCCGTTTTCTTCGGAAGGCTCCCATGTCGCCGATACCAGGATCTCCCCGTTCGGATCCGGCGTCATGTCTGTGCGGTAGTAAGCATTTACTTCACTCATCGTCGACTGGACATTTCCGTTCTCATCGAGAAGCTCCGCCAAAGTCTCAAGAGAATCGCTCCCCGCCACCGCTTCCGCGGTATTCGCAGCCAGTGTCACGGCGTTGGTCAGCATTTTCGCGTCTTTGCTCTGTTTCTGGCCGATCCCGAAGATCTGGGAGATCACAAGAATGATCGTGATCAGAACACCGATGAGAAGCAGCGTCTCCAGGTAGAACGATGTGATGTGATTCTGTCTCTTCTTCATGCCGCACCGCCCTTCTCACAGCGGAGGTTCACGATCACTTTTCCCTCGTCCGTGCGGATCACCATCACATCTTCTTTGATCATTTCGATGGAAAATGTATCCGTCGCTCCGATCACAGCCGCGTCCTCCGGCTTCAGAGAGGCCGTCTCCTTCGCGAAATCCTCCACCAGATTTCCGTCGGAAATGTAAAGGCGGACAGCATAGCCGGTATCTCCGTCCCGGATGATCAGGATCTGTTTCCCGTTCTCATCAGCGACAGAAACCGCGTCTTTGGTATCATAGCCGCGCAGCGTCGTTGCCAGATAGGAATTGAGGGCGCGGGAATCCATGTTTCCGTACTGGCCGGAAACCGTCTTGCAGTAGCTCTGGGCGCCGAAGATCACCAGCAGGAGGAAACCTGCCAGAAACAGCGCGGCTATGCCGATCGTATAGAGACCCAGCGGGGAATCACCCGAACGCTTCATCAGCGTCTCCTTTCACCCTTCACCTGAACAATGACGTCCGGCGCCACATTGGACGCGAACGCGTCATAAGTAATATAGTAATCTTTTTTATTGACCTGCAGGCCGTAATTCTCTTCGAGATAAGCGAGGTCCGGAGGATACACGCCCTCGACGGCATAGCACTGAAGCGCGCTTCTGCGCACTGCATCTTCGATGGCCGCGGCCCCCTCCTCATTCAGTTTTCTGTCAAATCCCCCCGCGGCAAATGCGGAAATGGCGATGATGAGCACCAGGATCAGCACCACCGGCATTACCCATAAAGGGATCTTTTTCTCGGAATCGGAATACATATTGACCTCAGAAAGAATTCATCATACCGATCAGCGGAAGCATAACGCTCAGAAGCGAAAGTCCCACGGAGACCATCAGAATACCGGAAAGCAGCGGATCGACAATCCCTACAAGGCGGTCGACGAGATGTCCGCAGTTCTCTTCCAGAAGACCGGTGAGCCTTTCCAGCACGTTCTCCATGCTGCCGCTCCGTTCTCCGGCGAGAAGCATTCTTCCGTAGACCGGTTCAAACAGCTCCTCATCATACGCGGCCTGCGCGATACTGTGCCCCTCTTCCATGCGGGTAACGCATTTTTTCAGTTTTTCTTCGATCGGCTTGCAGTCCGTCATGGGCAGGGAATTCAGGACCGCTTCATCCTGCATTTCACCGCTGGCAAGAAATGTGCCCAGCGCGGATGTGAAACGGAACATTCCCATATTGTCGAGGATAGAACCGCAGAGCGGAATCTTCCGAAGCATTTTTTCGACAGTCTCTTTCTTCCCTTTATTCCAGAGAAGAAGTCCGATCAGAAGCACTGCGGCGATGATCACCATCACGATCAGCGCGAACCAGCAGAAGCCGTAAGCCCACCGGATGTAACTGTAGCTGGATGATGCCAGAGAACCTGTCAGATTGTCGTATACGCCCTTAAATGCGGGCAGCACCATCGTCAGCATGACAGCCAGCACAGCGATGATCAGGATCATCATAGCCGCGGGATAGGTAACTGCGTTCTTCAGCTTTTCGGAGATCGTTTTCTGATCGCTGTAGTAGCGTGAGAGCCGGAAAAGAATATCCTCAAGACGTCCGGAAGATTCTCCCGCTTCCACCATCTGCAGGGCGTAATCCGGAAAAATCCCGCTCTCCTTCATGGCGCGCGCAAGGCCATAGCCCTGGTCGACCTGCTCCTTCATGACAACAAGTCCCTGTTCCAGGACGCCTCCGTTCTCCTTTCCGCCCTGCAGAAGGGAGATCGCTTCGTCCGTCGTGATGCCGGAGCGAACCATCATTCCCATACTCTCGCAGAATGCGGAAACGCCGAGATGATCCAGTTTCTGTTTCGCCATAATTCACCTGCTTCCTCTCAGGATAATTTCCTTTGTCATGAGAATCATTATCCGTCAAAAGTAGTATAAATCAGAATAGTTGGATCCGTCACCTATAAACTTCGCGTCGGATCCATTTGCCGCAAATGTGAGGTCTA
>SVDL01000025.1 GCA_015057835.1 Lachnospiraceae bacterium | reverse complement strand
TCCACAGCATCTTCAACAGCATAGCCAAACCTGTTGAAAAGGTAAAGATATGGCTATCACACATTTAATAGTAGGAGGATTAAAATGATCACTGTCGTAACCATCATCTTCCTGCTGGCACTTATTTTCTTTATTGTGCGCGGGAAACTGCTGCCGGGCACGGTACTTGCAGTGCTTCCGATTATTGCAGCGTTAGCGATCGGTACCGGATTTACAGAAACACTGACAATGGCTCATGAAGGAATGATCGATACCGCAACGGTAGTCTGCGTTTACATTTTCGCGGTCACTTATTTTTCGATCATGTCCGATGCGGGTCTGTTTGACCCGATCATTAATCTGCTTGTAAAAAGCAAACGCTTCGGAAAGACCATTTTCAGCGTGGTCTTCGCGGCGGCTGTTATCGCGATGCTCTCTCATCTGGACGGTTCCGGCGTGACGACGTTGATGATCACAGTTCCGCCGATGCTGATCGTATTTGACAAATTGAAGATCAGAAGAACGACGCTCGGGGCGATTTTTGTCCTGGTTACCGGCACAATGAATCTCCTGCCGTGGGGAGGCCCCGTCACGCGCGCCGCTACGGTCATTAACATGGACCTGATGGAATTGTACTGGAAAGTTTTCCCTGTTCAGATGATCGGGCTTGTCATCAGCTTTATTTTCCTTTATATCATCAGTAAGAGAGAGGAAAAAGAAGGGATTTTCGAAGCGGGCAGCGTGCAGATCTCCATGGAAGTGCCGGAGGCCGAGCAGAAGCTCCGAAGACCGAAGCTGTTCTGGTTCAATCTGATCTGGACGATCCTTTTGCTGGTCACTCTTTTTGTCGGTCTGCCGCCGCATCTTGCCTTCCTGATCGGAAATGCGGTCGCGCTCCCCGTCAATTACCGTGAGCTGAAGGAGCAGACAAAGCTGATAAAACGACATGCAGGCGATGCGATGAATAACGTCTATACCATCCTGTGCGCAGGCGTTATGATCGGTATCATGGAAAATACCGGGATGTTTACCGCTCTTGCCAACGCGATCGTATCAGTCATTCCGGCAAGCTGGAGCGGCTTGGTACCGACTGTAATGGGACTGTTCTCTGTTCCTTTGAGCTTCATCCTGAATACCGACGGGATTATCTTCGGCATCATGCCGATTGCGGTCAATGTTGCAGCTCAATATGGAGTTTCCGCTGCTAAAGTCGCTGCCATGTTCTGCGTGGGCCGCGTCATGGCAGGCGCTCTGTGTATGACGACCGCTTCCGTATACCTGGGGCTGGGCATGATGGGAATTGAGTGGAAGGATGCATTTAAGAAAGTGGCCGGCTGGGCGGCGCTTGGCGGCGTGATCATGGTGCTGGCGGCTTCCGTTCTGGTGGCGTAATCGAGTGAGTCGGGAGACCTTTGTGCGGGATTCCGGTCTTGCCTTTTCCGAGAGTTTTAGTACAGAGTTTTAAAATGTTTTTTGAGGGACATTTTTCCAACCGGGAAAAGTGTCCTGCTTTGTTCTGCCATGACCGCAGTTTACAGCTTATTCATTTTTTCACGGATTCGGGCGGCAACATCTGTTACATTCTCTGTGTTGATATTTACCCCATCTTCGATATATGTGATCAGTTGATCTCCTACGATAGATTCCGAATCTTTCTGAAAATCATAGATGCTTTTTAATTCTTCAATACTCTTTGCACAGATTTCGCGAAACTGTTCCTGTGTTTTGGGGTCAGGTGTTCTATGATACAGTTTCTTGTAAGCAGCCTCAATTTCAGTATAAGGGGAACATCCCTGAAGCAGCACGAAGAATTACATCAAAATCCTGCGTAGCATCCCTGAATTTATAGTTCAGCATGATACTGCCGCCTCCTACAATGATGATTTCTGCCCGAGCTTTTCCAAACGCTTTTCTGTATTCTTTGGCAAAACGCCTGATAATGTCCATTGCGTTTGCTCTTGTAATCATATCCTTAGACTGCATCATACAGATCTCCTTCATAAATATTGAAGTGGAGGAACTCATCGATACATTCTCGTTTATCCGGGCCAAACAAGGAGGAGTCACCTACATAATATGGCTGTTCTAACCGAATACTCCGGACGCTGCTGTACTTATCACACAAAGGAATATCATTCTTTCTGCTGATGAAATCTACTGTAGCGACCAGATAAAACGCTTTCAGATAATCTTCATGCCTCATATAGGTGGAAACATCATCGCTTTCGATAATCTCCAGAATGCATTCCAGTTCATTACTTTTGAGTCGATGATGAAGATTGTTACGGAAAGTCTGAAAATCTTCTTTTTCATATACGATCTCATCAGGACGGTAGCCAAGAAAACGAGCTAATTTAGCCACGGTGAAATAGGAACAGGTTCCGATATCAACCTGACCTTTAATGATCGGGTAGAGTGTTGCATAGGGAATACCACTCCGGATAGAGCAAGCCCGGATATTGGTTTTTCTTTTCCTCAATTCTTTCTGGAAATTCATTATAACGACCTCCGTTCCTTCCTTTACTTAAATATTATCGGCTCAACGATAAAAAATCAAGTTTTTCGGGTTCGGTTAAGTAAAGAGATCAGAAAGACTTTTCATGAAAACGGGCAAAAAAGTCCCCCGGAAGCATCTCTTCCGAGGGATTTTTGCGCTGGGCTGCAAGGATTAGAACCTTGAAATGACGGAGTCAAAGTCCTTTATTTATGATGCTGAGAAGTCAGTGTTTATGCGGGATTACGGTCTTACATTTTCCAAGAGTTTAGTGCAGAGTTATGAACCAAAACGCCATAGAGCGGCAATTTGGTTCAATGCACTTTATTGATACTGCATAGCCGCTTTGATCAGGGGCTCCAGTCTTCTTTTTCGCTGCTCCGGGTCAAGAGAGTTCTCGAGCAGGAACCCAAAGAAGATATAACTTGGATATTTACCATACGTTGTAAAATCCCTGTCCACTTCTGCTTTGATGATTTCTGCTGCTGCTCCCGGCTTCGAAGGTGCACCTACTGTATCGTATCCGCCTATGATACAGATCTGATCGCCATATGTCTGCAGAATGGTCTCGATATCGTTGGTTGGCTGCACAGAGGTCCAGCCTTTTACACCGATCTCAATCAGATCTTCCACAATGCTTTCCGCTTTTCCGCAGGTGTGCTGAACCGGAATCATATCGAAAGCGGCTGCCGCATCATACATCCTCTTGTGAACCGGCTTGATGATGGTCTGATATGCTTCTTTGGACATGAAGGTGCAGCTCTGGGTGGCAATATCATCGTAGTTGGTAAATATATCCGGATGGTAATATTTGTGTGCCATCTCAATCACATCGATTTTGTAATCACAGATAGCATTCAACAGGTCGTAGGTTGCTTCCGGCTCAAGTGCAATCGACATTAGCGCTTCTTCAAAGCCCATCAGGGCAGCAAGTCTTTCAAACGGGCCGTTCCCGCTTCCGTAGTCAACTGCCTGCAGGTCGCGGTTGCCCCGGCCAAGTTCCCATTTGGCGCGCGCTTCCCAGTCATCCTCCATGATATTTGGAAATTTAACGATTTTCTTCCAATCCACGATCGTCTCGGAATCCAGCTGGAATTTTCCGGGTTCGGGAATCGGAGCGCCGCCACCGGAAGAAGGACACAGCCAGTTGACGCCAAAGCCATCCAGACCTCCCCCCAAGGGTCCTTTTTCGAAATCCGGCCCGTTCCCGAAACCAAAGCCTCCGTTTACTACATCCGTCAGATAATTTGATACCCGGTCATGCGGTTCATGACGCAAGGTCGCCAGAATCACTTCTTTTGGTGTCATAGCCATCGTAAGACCTCCTGCTGTTATTGAATGTTGCAAACTGCCTATAGATTCTTTATACTGATAGCAATATAATATCCAAGTAATTGCTGGAAATCACCATATAGACTGCCCAATGAGATAATATTTCATTGTGCAGTATGCACTTTCTTGTGGTGAAAGATTCCTGCCTGCTGTACGGCAGAAAGAGGAGGTCGACACGATGAAACTGTCACTGCCATTTCTGGCGGCTGCTCTCCCGGATTGGAAATGCGCCGTCCTGCATGTTCCCGATGGCTTCAAAACCGGGGCGCCGCGAATCTGGTATTCCGATATTCCGGACGAAAACACAGCCTCTTTACTTTTGCTGCCGGATCCTTCTCTGTTGTCGGAATCGGACATCGCCCTGTTAGGGAACAGGAATCAGACTGCGTACATCTGGGTTTCGGACTCTGTAACGCCGCCGGATAAGCTTCCTGTCTTGTGGATCATGGAATGTTTGCCGCTGCTTGAAGTGCTTGACAGGCTAACAGGAATATTTTCCCGATTTCAGAGCTGGGCTGACAGGGTATATCGTGCCATTCTCCGTCAGACGGACCTGCAGTCGCTGTGTGAACTTCTGAATGATGTAACTCCCAACACATGGTATGTATCTGACGCAAGTTTCCGCATTCTGGCCATTCGAAATGATCCAATGATTCCGGAATTGTCTTATATTTGGAAATACATGTGCGAAAAGCACCATCTTCCCATGTATATTCTGATGCAGCTGTCGGAGATGGGCCTTCTTGTGGAGATGAACAGCCACAAAGAAGCCTGGATTACCGGTCCGGCTCCTTTCAATTTTCCATTCGTCAGTTACACGCTGCGCACTGAACAGGGAATCACAGGTCATTTCTATCTGATCGGCATTTACAACAATCCGGGAGTGTATGAAACAGAAATCCTGCAGTTTTTTGGTGATCTGCTCACAGAATATCTGAAAAAGGGATCTATTCTGCACGCAACAACGGGGCGATATTTTGAGAATTATTTTATCGATATAATAGAAAAGAATGAATTGGTGGACAGGGATGTTCACGAAAGGATTCTGTCAAACCTCGGGTGGCATCCGGAAGATTCATATGTGATTGCCGTATTTGCAGAAACACTGTCTGAACCGGGAACTGCCCGGGAAAGTGTTAATGGTTTGCGCGTACATATTCTGGAAAACAGCTGGCCATGCAGAGCCTTACCTTATAAACAGAATATCGTATCCGTCTTCAACCTGTCGCTGATGGCATCAAAAGATATTATTCCGGCCATCCGGACGGCGGCATCCGCCCTTCATATGCATGCCGGATACAGCGAAACTTTTACCTGTGCAAATGGTTTTTCTTCTTTCCGTCCATATTACCTGCAAGCCGAAGCCGCTGCCGCTGTTTCTCCTTCAGATACATGGGACAAGGTTCACGGATATCCCGATGTTTTTACCCGTCATCTGTGTCATCTTCTGGCGGCAAACATAGAGACGGATCTTTTCATACATGAAACGATCCGTACATTGCAGTCCTATGACAGGGAAAATCACACAGATCTGTGCCGAACACTCCGCGTATATCTGGAGTCATTCCAGAACACGACCCGTGCAGCGGACCAACTCTATATCCACAGGAATACGCTGCTTCACAGGTTGCACCTGATCAGCAGCTTTGCGGAAACCGATCTGCAGAATCCAGCGGAAGTGTTTCGGCTGCAGCTGTCTTTTTATCTGCTGGATTATCTGGCCCCGGAGAATTCACTCCCGTATGTGTGTTAGCATCGGGCTGAATCGACCAAAAAGGTTAAAATCCCCCGATGCTAACATCAGTGTATATGCGGTATTGCGGCCTCACGTTTTCCAAGAGTTTTAGCTCAGAGTTTTAATACGCTATTACCTCTTTCAGCTCATCAAAAAAACTTACCGCGGTATTGATAGAACGTTTCAAGCATGGGGCCCAGCTTTTCAGGGACAAATGTTCCTGTATCGAAAATGATACTGTGACTGGGGCCGAAGACATCAAGACACCGAATGGTTTCCGTGACGACCTCTTCCGTGGTCGATTCCGGGAGGCTTACAAGCTGCGCATCGATGGGTCCGATAAAGATCAGTTTATCGCCGAATTCTTTTACGACTTTTTCCTGATCATTGTACGGCGCAAACAGTCCGAGGATCATCTGCGGGCCCATTTCATAGATATCCTGCATCAAGGGAGTGATGCAGCCGCAGCTGTGGTGGCAGTAAAGAATACCGGCATCTGTGATTGCCTTGCCAAGTGCAGTGTCGTAGGGCTTGATCATTTCACGGAACAGTTCATTAGACATGAACGGTCCTCTCTGATGGCCGAAGTCATCCAGCACACAGATGATATCCGGGTTATAATATTCTTTGATCTTTGCGACCATGGCGATCTTGAAATCCGTGATCGCCTGCATCAGTTCATGGACCGCTTCCGGCTCCTCATAGAGGGCAACCAGAGACTCCTCGAATCCGCAGAGTGCATGGAACCGTTCCCATGGACCGCTCTCCCAGAAGAACATGGACAGTTTGTTTTCACGGTCAAATCCGTCCGCCTGTGCTTTTGCCTTGGACCAATCCAGCTTCTCCGGGTCCGGGAAAGTGACCTGTTCTCTCCATTTAGTGACGTCTTTGCACGGGTGTTTTCCCGGAAGAGGAGAAGATCCGCCTATGGCAGGATCAAACTCCCACCAGCATCCGAAATAATCATATCCGCTTCCTTCTTCTCTAGTAGGGCGTTCCCTTACGACTTCATATGGAAAAATCATTTCCATGCAGTCAAGGAAGCCAGGGATCCACTCCGCTTTGCCGTCGTGCTTGATATAATGCAGTGCATTTTCTCTTTCCGTCATATCAGTGCCCTCCTGTTTTTTGTTCCTACTATTTGAAAATAGCACTGTGTATGCCATAATAATACTCACCAAAAGTGAAAACATCTGTTTCCATTTTGGAAACAATATTCTATACTGTTTCTGAAATGGACCGGAAAGGAGAACCTATGGAGAATCATCAGCTTATGTCGATCGACCTGCTGGAGATCGTTATTTTCCTGAAAGCGGCTGATTACGAAAGCTTTTCCAAAGCGGCAAAAGAGCTGGGCATTACCACCAGTATGGTCAGCAAGCATATGGCGTCACTGGAAAATGCGCTTGATATAAGGCTCTTTGACAGAAAAAGGAGCCGGGTCTCCTTAACACCCGCAGGCAGGATCCTTGCGACCGACTGGCACAGTCTGTATGACAGTTTCCTGTTTTCTATAGAAAAGGCATCACGGGCGGCACAGCTCTCAGAAGAGCCGGTGTGTATCGGGATCGGGTCTCCCGCAAACTCGGACCGGTTTCTTGTCCCTATGCTGAATGCCTATGACATGAAAGAAGAGAAAACCAATGTCCGGGTCGAACTGCGTCGCAATTTTGATCTGATCGATGATCTGCTCCGAGGTGCTTTTGATATCATTTTTCTCCCGTACTTCATGCTGGAAAGAATAGAAAAAGAAAGCCGGCTGGATTCATTTACAGCGCTGAAGCATCCGCTTGTCGTTGGCATGGCATCCGAAAACCCGCTGACATTAAAGGAAACCATTCATGTTTCCGATCTGAAACAGTGCAGGATAATTCTTGCGAAAAGGCCAAGCATTAAGGAATACGAGATTATGATAAACAAACTCTGTACGGAGGAAGGCTTTCAGCCGCGTATTGACCCACAATTTGTGGAAGATATCGACAGCGCATATCTTAATGTTTCAGGCGATCGTGTATTCATCACTGACCGGCTGTATCGGCAGATCGACACGAATGCGGCGGTATATCGAAATCTGGAAGGCACACAGAGTGGACTTTTAATGGTATGGCAGAAAAATCCTTCAGAAAAAGTGCTCCATTTAATACGTTTTGCGCAGCAGTTTCTTTCCGAATGCGGCTGATTCCCGACTCGCGAGCGACTCTTGAATGTGAATAAGAAAAGCCGATGGTACGATATTTCTGCTGCCGGGCGCGTTCGGAATGAATGAGGAAGATATGAACGATCTGTACTTGGAACGAAAAGACACTATTTTGAACGCCCTGATCGAGCGCAACGGGATCCAGTATCTTGCAGACACCGCTGCCCGGGTGCTGAATAATCCGCTGTTTTTATATGATCTGAGCGGAAAGATCCTGGCAAAGTCCGCCCCGGAGGGGATGGAGGATATCTGGTCGGAGCTGCTGCCGGAAGGGCATCTTGTACACGAGCATTTTTCGGAGGTCGAGAAAGCGGGCGTCTACGACAGGCTTCTTTCTCAGGACGAACCGGTCTGGGGGAAGTTTACATTCTGTCCTTATCGTTTTCTCGGCTGCCGGATCCGTGAGGGCAGCACTCCCATCGGTATCGCGACCCTGATCGAAGTGAACCCTGTCGTGGAGGAAGATAAGCGGCTGATGGTCGTGATCTGCAAATCGATCCTTTTCGAAATGATCTACTACGAGCACACGGCCGCCGGTTCTATTCCTTATTACAACATTTTCAGCGACCTTCTCGGCGGGTCATTTGATCGTGACGAGATCACGGAGCGCATCCTCGCTCTGAAGCTGCATTTTCCGGATGAGATGCGGCTGATAAGCTTTCCGCGCAGCGTTAAGAGCAATCCGCTCGGCGATTATTTTCTCAGAGACGAAATACTCTCGTGTGTTCCTTCCGGCTACTGTATTATTTTCAGGGAAATGCCCATTCTGCTGCTGGATAACAGCTATTGGAACGATTCTGTCAGAAAGAAGCTTCTTGGCAGGCTTTCGAATCCGGACTCCCGCATCGCAGTGAGCAATATTATTACGGAAATATTTGATCTTCCGGCTGCGTTTGAGCAGGTGAATGCTGTCCACCGCCTCTGCGGCCAGAATGCAGCATCAGCCGGCAGATGCGTGGACTATGATGAAGTCCGCATTTTCCATCTTTATGAACAGGCGGGGCTTCACTGCGATCTGCACAGTTTCATTATGCCTGTTGTAAATGAGATCGATTCCTATGACCGGCAGCACAGTTCTCTCCTTTCCCAGTCTCTCGAGACTTATCTCGAGTGCGGCCGCAATATTCAGCACGCGGCTAAACAGCTGCACTGGCACAAGAATACGCTCTACTACCGCCTGCAGAAGATCCAGTCTCTTTTCGGTCTGGATCTGGCAGATGAACAGATATGCTTCTCCCTGCAGACATCTTACCGGCTTCGCAGGCTGATATTTGTGCAAAAGTTCAATCAGACATCCATTTTTTAGAATTAAAGCCATAGGAAAACCTCCACTTTTTGAATATTATTATAAATGCAATTAACAAGTGCATTACCCGAAGGAGGCAGTTCCATGGCAAAGAATGATGTTGTAAAATTTTCCCCGCATATTCCCAACAATATTCCCGAAGTAAAACTTCTCGTCGCGCCGGAAGGCAACTGGCATCCGGATTCGGACGGCACGTGGCCGCTGCATCCTTTTGCCTATGACCGGTGGGAAAAAGAAGAACTGAGCTGGTATGATACTTCCTATATCCATGCCGGACTGAATCCGTTCCTTGAGTATAAAGTCAAAGGGGTTGAACTGCTGGATCTCATGGAGTGCATCAGCGTCAATACATTCCGTAAATTCCCGGTCGGCAAGGCGAGACACACGATCATCTGCGGCGAAGACGGAAAGATCATCATCGACGGCATCATCATCCGCCGTTCAGAGGACGAATTCATCTGCGCATGCCTGCCGGATCCGGCTATGTTCAACGAACAGATGGGCAATCGCTTCAATATCCAGTCGGAATATGCCGGCGAGAAGCATTTCTTCTACCAGTTCTGCGGACCGAAGTCCCTGCAGATCATTGAAGAAGCCTGCCGGAAAGACCTGCACGACCTGAAATTCATGTACACCGCCGACGCGGAGATCTGCGGCAAAAAAGTCTGGATCCTCCGCACGGGTATGGCCGGTACGCTCGGATATGAAGTTCACGGTGAGATCGAGGACGCGCACGAAGTATATGAAAAGCTTCTGGAAGTCGGCGAAAAGTACGGTCTGCAGAAACTCGGCCGCTATGCCTATATCAACGCGCACTGCGAAGGCAGCATCCCCCAGATCGCGGAGCATTTCGCGACGCCGATGGATCCGGTCGTTCTCTCCGGAAGCCTTCCTCGCGATTCCGAGCTGAAATTCCGCAGCCCGATCGACCTCGGCTGGGATAACCTCGTTCGTTTCGACCATGAATTCGTCGGAAAAGCCGCGCTTGAAAAAGAACTGGCCGGCCCGCACAGAACCGGTGTTCACCTGATCTGGAACAAGGAAGATATTCTTAAGGTCATGGCCGGCACCATGGATCCCGAGAAGCGTTATGACACGATGGACATGGTCTGTGATTACGATTACATCCGCAACAATGCGGGCATGCATATCGATGCGGTCTATGCCGGTGATGAAATGATCGGCGCCTCCTCCGGACGTATGCTTTCCCCGAAGACCAGAGACATGATCTCGATTGCCTCCATTTCCACTGACTACGCAAAAGAAGGGCAGGAAGTAGAAGTTCTCTGGGGCAACCCGGGCACCAACCAGGTCCGCGTCCGCGCCACAGTGACGCTCTTCCCCTATATCAAAGAAGGACGCAACGAGAATTTCGATACGGAGACGATTCCGCATCCGGTGTTCTGAAAAACCGGGTCCGAGCGCCTGCAGAGGCGGGGACCCCTCACACAGAGATAACATTTTCAAAAAACAAAGGAGACAGGGGCAGTTCAGTTCCCCTGTCTCCTAATGCATCTGTTAATTATTTCTTGTATAAATCCATATCTCTCTGGAAATACTCTTCCAGCAGATGAGGGATAAAGTCACGAAAGGCTAATGGTACGATAACCACGAGCAATTATCATAACTGCTTTAATAAAGAAAAAAAGACCTTCGGACTTTCATTTTTCCGAAGGTCTAATCAGCTGGGCTACAAGGATTCGAACCTTGAAATGACGGAGTCAGAGTCCGTTGCCTTACCATTTGGCGATAGCCCAATATGTCTGCCTTCTTTCAACGGCACGAATCATTATATAAGAAAAAAAACCACTTGGCAAGCATATTTTTAAAAATTTCAGGATTCTGCAAAATGCCGGGTGAATTCCTATCCAGGTATACAATATGCAGATTGTTTTGGCATGTTACCGGTAATATAATTTGTATAAGCGGTCCATCTGCTTGAGAATTGCTTTGGGAGTTTCAGTTTAATTTTAGGAGTGAAAACATTCAGGAGGAAAATGCGATGCTGACAAAAAAACAGAATCTGCGGGAAACGATCCACTGCGGAAATCCGGACAGACTGGTCAATCAGTTCGAGTATGTGAGCCTTTTCTTTGATCCGGCGACCATGGCCGCGATGGGCACCCCGGTAAGGGGCGGCACCTGGACAAACGGCTGGGGCGTCCGGATCGAATTCCCGGAGCACGTGCCGGGCATGTTCCCGAATACTTCCCCGGAATATGTCGTGATCAAGGACATCACAAAATGGCGCGACTATGTCCATGCGCCGAAGACCGATTTCACGGATGAGGAATGGGCGCCGTTCCTGGCACCGCTCGCCGATGTTGACCGGAACGAAGTATTTGTCGCTCCGTTTGTCGCACCGGGTATTTTCGAAAAACTGCATTATCTGATGGGAATGGAAGACTGCATGATGAACTTCTACGATGAGCCGGAGGCAATGCACGAGCTGATAGACTATCTCACCGACTACGAGATCCGCGTCGCGGAGGGCATCTGCTCGCACGCGCATCCGGATGCCCTGTTCCACCACGATGACTGGGGCAGCCAGAGATCGTCCTTCCTTTCCGTTCCGATGTTTGACGAGTTCATTCTTCCGGCATACGAAAAGATCTACGGCTATTACAAGGCACACGGCGTGGAGCTGATCATTCACCACAGCGATTCTTTCGCCGACAACCTTGTTCCGTCGATGATCAAATGCGGCATCGATATCTGGCAGGGCGCCATGAGCACCAATGATCTCGTCGGGGTTCTCGAGAAGTATACCGGACAGATCGCTCTGCACGGCGGTATCGACAACGGCAAGATCGACCGCGAGGGCTGGACCGAAGAAGAAGTCATTTCCGAGACGAAACGCGCCATCAGCAAGTATTACAAGAAATATTCCTATATTCCGGGAACGGTCATGGGCGAGCCCGGCAGCATTTTCCCGGGCGTCTATGATCTCGTTTCGAAGACGATCGCGGAAGTATCCGATGAGATTTTCGGAAATGCCAGCGCAGAGAGCATTTCCGAAGCGAAACCGATGACTTATTAATGGAATATTCCCTGTAAGATAAAACCGCAGTTTTCATTGAAAAATCAACGAGAACTGCGGTTTTACCAACTCTTTTTGTCCTATATTCAAATCAAATGTTTCTTTATAACTGGTAAATAAGAACGGTAGACACCAGATAGAGGAGAACCATTCCGCCGAGGATCAGAGCCTGTTTCAGGCGGTGTTCCGTGAGAAGTCCCACAAATTCTCGGACAGCTGCATTTGGCCAGAAGTACCATCTTGTGCGGGCGCCCATGCCGACTGCCCGCATTTTTACGCGCCGCGCCATGAGGCCGCTGCGGAAAATGTGATAGTTCGTGGTGGCAAATGCTATTTTCCCCTTGCCCTCCGGATCGGCTTTTCTGATGACTTCTTTGGAAAATTTCATATTTTCAAATGTGCTCGTGGAGCGGTCTTCTCCGAGAATGTGCTCCTTCGGAATGCCCAGTTCCAGAAGATATCCCGTCATGGCGGCGCATTCTGTGGTCACTTCGTTCGGCCCCTGCCCGCCGGACGGAACCAGGATCGGTGCTTTGCCGGTCTTTTTGATCTGCTGCCGGTAGAATTTCACAACCCTGTCGACACGCCCTTTGAGGAGCGGCGTCGGGGTGCCGTCTTTCCGGATGCCGCAGCCAAGGATGATGATGAAGTCCTTATCCTTATCGGGCTCATAGCGGACGACGATGATATTGGCGATGATGGTCCCGATCAGCATACATTCAAAATAGAGGTAGAAAGACGCCAGAAGATTGATGATGATATCGTGCATCATCACCTGGAATGTCGAACCGCTGGCGTAAAAATTTCCGGCAAAAATGACGACCTCGCCCGCAATAAGCAGGAAGGCGAGCAGAATGCCCAGAATATTGACGAGCCGTTTTCCTTCGTGCCGGATCAGGGAAATGTTGGAAACCACAAGTCCCACAGAGTAAATAAAGATAAAAGGAAACGAGTAGATCATGTAGTTCGTGGCGGATCCGAGCAGAGTGGAAAACAGAGTGACTGTGTTGACCTCGCTTGCCGGAATCGTAACCGCTTTGACAAACAGAAATGCCTGTGAGACCAGCGCCGAAAACAGAAAAAGGGAGAATCCGATGTAATAGATCGTATTATAAGAGTACGGATTGTAGCGCAGCTGCCCCACAAGCGCGCGCAGCAGGATCACGATGACCGCGGTGAGGAAAATGCAGACGACGATGCTCACAGCGGGTACGCTGACAGTTTCCCGGGTCATGAGAATAATAACGATGATCAGGGTGATGATGGAAAGAGGAAGGATGCTCCAGACTTTCGGTTTTTTATCCAGGGTGTCAAATCGGATCATAGGCGCTCCATTTAAAGAACAATAATTGCCGGCGGCATAAATCCGGCAGCTCCTTTATTATACACAAAAATCGGAAAATAATGACAAGAATTCCATAATATCCTGCAATTGATTCTGTTTGAGAATGCGAGCGTGATTGGGTAAAATGGAAATACATCTCTCAAATGCAAAAGAGGATAGCTTATGCGTGAGAAAGACACAGGAGAAAAAAGAAGAAGGGTCCGAAGAATAAATAACCCGGAAAGAAACACCGGAACGCGGGAACCGGAGAGGAAAAGCAACAAATCCTCTCCGGTTCCTTTTTTCTGTGCGGAGCCGGTCATCGGATACGGTACCGACCCCGGCAGGAGAAGGATCAACCAGGACGCCCTTCTCGTGATGACGGCGGAGACGGACTGCTTTCGGGAAAATACGGTGATATTTGCGGCCGTATGCGACGGGATGGGAGGGCATACAAAGGGAGAAGAAGCCAGCAGGACCGCCGTGACAGAGATGGAACGTTGGTTCCGGAGCATTTTCCCCGGATGTCTCGCGGACCCGGCAGGAGCTGTGGGGAAAGCGGCGGAGTCTCTCCGGGAACTGTTTCTTGAGATCCATAAAAAACTCCGGGCAGCAGCGTCGGAGTCCGGAGAAAACGGCATGGGCACGACTGCCTGTGCACTGCTGCTTCTGGGACCGTCCTATATTGCGGCGCATACCGGTGATTCAAGAATTTATGCATTTTCGGAGAAAACGCCTCTTGTTACCAGGGATCACTCCTGGGTCATGGAGGAATTTGCCGCGGGAAGGCTTGGAGAAGAGGAGATGAAAACGGATCCGAGGCGGAATGTTCTCATGAAATGCCTCGGCATCGGGAACGGTCCGGATCCGGATATCCGCATCGGACTGCGGAAAAAAGGAGCGGAGTATCTGCTGTGCTCGGACGGATTCTGGAGGGAAAGAGGACCGGCTGTGATGCTGGAAGGCAGGGACCGCGGGATCCTGAGCCGCGGGGAGGCTGAGACCCTGATCCGGCGTGGATTTGAGGAAAATATTGCCGCCGGGGAGACGGATAATATGACGGCTGTTCTGCTTCGGGATGAGTGGGGGGAGAACGGCGGGAGCAGCTGGCGATGATTGACATTTGAGCAGTGGTAATGTCCGGTGATGATTGGAAAGGTAACAGCAGGATGATCAGAGGAATCTGAGAGAGGAGAGCAGGCGGCCTGCAGAAAGGAGAGATCAGTTTTGACGGCAGAAAAAGGATTTCTACAGACAGGAGAGGTTATAGAAGAGCGCTATGAAGTGGTGCGGGAGATCGGGCAGGGCGGCATGAGCACCGTTTACCTGGTCCGGGATGTCCGCCTGCGCAAAAACTGGGCGCTGAAAGCGGTCGGAAAGACGGCGGATGAAGCAGAAAATGATACGCTGCGAAGGAGCATTCTGACAGAGGCGGGAATCCTGAAGAAACTCACGCATCCGCGGCTTCCCCGGGTGACCGGGATCGTAGAGACGGAGCAGTGTTTCGGGATCCTTATGGATTATATCGAGGGGAGAACGCTCGGCGATCTTCTCCGGACAGAGGGGGCGCAGCCGGAGGCACTGGTGATCCGGTGGGCAAAGCAGCTCTGCGGCGTGCTGGAGTATCTTCACAGCTGTGATCCGCCGGTGATCTACAGGGACATGAAACCGGACAATATTATGAGAAAACCGGACGGGGATATTGTGCTTTTTGATTTCGGGATCGCGAGGGAGTACAAGCCGTGCCGGACACAGGATACCCAGAGTCTCGGTACCTTCGGATATGCCGCGCCGGAGCAGTTCGGGGGTTCCGGACAGACGACCCCGGAGACGGACATTTACAGCCTCGGCGCGACGCTGTATCACCTTGTGACCGGCGTGAATCCGGCGGATCAGCCCTGCGGGACCCGGCCGATCCGGGAAGTGGATCCGGATCTGTCTCCCGGATTTGAGGCGATCCTGTTTAAGTGTATGCAGAGGGATCCCGCGAAGCGGTACGGAAACTGCGCGGAGCTGCTCTTTGCTCTCGAACACTATGAATGGGAGGACGCCGCGGTGAGAAGACAGGCGAAGCGGAAGATGGCGGCATTTGCCTCCCCTCTTTGCGCGGGGATCCTCGGACTTGTTCTGATCCTGGCAGGGCTGGCCGGAAAGAGCGCGCAGAGAAAGGATCTGTATGCGGAAAAGCTGGCTTCCTGCAGCGACGCCGCAGCGGAAAGCGCGCTGAGCGGTGTGTTCCGGCCGGAGATCCTGAAGGAGTATACGGAAGCGATCGACATTGATCCCGGGCGGCCGGAAGGATATACGGGACTTCTTGATTACTGCGCGGAGACCGGTCAGGCAGAGGCCGGGCTGCGAAGCGTGTGCGCAAGGATCGACGCCGGTACCGGCCATATTGACCGGAACAGTGAAGTGCTCATGAAGACGGCAAACCTGTATTTTCAGGGAGACCGGGAGAACGGAACGTTCTCCGGAGATTACACGCGGGCCGCAAAGTATTACGCGGAGGTCGATGCGGGAGAATTTCCCGAGGCGGTTTATCTGTGCAGGATCTCCGAAGCCCTTAGCGGCAGAACCGGCAGCGGCGCGGCGGACTGGAATGCCGTTGCGGAAGCGCTCCGCGCCTTTGAACAATACACGGACAGCCGGAAGGAGGATAACGGAAAAATCGAACAGTACCGCCTGGCGGCAGGGATCTGCATTTCTCATAAAGCAGCGATCGCGGAAACAGGATGCGATCCCTGTGCAATGGCAGCGGAAATGCTGCGGAAAGCACTTTCGGCGCTGGAGCGGGAGGAACTGTCAGGAGTACTATCGGCGCCGGAGAGGGCGGAACTGTCAGGAGCACTTTCAGCGCCGGAGCGGGAGGGACTGTCGAAGAACGGCGAACTCAGCGGCATTCGGAGTAAAGAAAAGTCTGATCTTCGAAAGGCGCTGCTTACGGACCTCACAGCATGTCTGCTCAGTGAAGAACCGGAGAAATGCAGCGGGTCCGATCTTGAGGAGGCAAGGGAATACTGTGAGGAACTTCTTGGGATGTCATTAGATACGGAGGAACGCGGAGCGGTTCTCCTCCGGATCGCGGAGATCGCGGAGAGAACGGAAAATACCGGAAAGATCCGAAATGCTTATGAAGAACTCCTTGCGCAGGATCCTCAAAATACAGGCGTCCGTCTGCGATATTGCTCCTGGCTTCTCAAAGAAGGGAGAAAAGAAGAAGCGGAACAGCTGTACAGGGAGATCGGCGAAACAGAAGATATCTCCGCGGAGCAGGCATTTTCGGCTATCGGGAGAAAACTTGATCTGACAGAGAAGATGACGGAAAGGGGATGAGCGGCGTCATGAACTGGGACATTCTGATCAATGCGGGCACAGCCGCCGCAGCGGCGGGTTTTATGGCGTCCCTCACGCTGTTTATTGAACTGAAGATTCCGGAAGCTGCTGCCTGTCTCCGCCGGAAGAGGCGAAGAAGGACGGCGCCGGGGATGCTCCCTGAGATCGCGGAAGAAAGTCCGGCGCCGGCACCGGAACGGGGACATTTTGTAATACGAAGGACGATCCTCGCGGTCTGGCCGGAGGGACCGCGGGAATGGACGGAATCGGAACCAGGGGAGGTTTTTGCGGATGGAACGGAGCACAGGGGAGTATTTGCGGATGAAACGGAAAACAGGGGAGGTTTTGCGGATGAGATGGAAAATAGCAGCGGCGGCGGTGACAGCCCTCTTTTTGCTCACGGCCGGTCTTCTGTATGTGTCAGCCGGACCGCCGGAGGATCCGTCAGAGAGTATTGCAGATATGGAGAACAGGCCGGAAAATCCGGGGAATGATGAATCGGGAAATCAGGGAGACGACGGCCCGGAAGGATCAGAGAATGCTGTCCCGGAGGACGCATATCAGATAGAACCCGGATATGAGGAGGTAACGGAAGAAGGCGTTCTCCACTGGTACAGCCCGGAACAGGCGGAAAACGGGATCCTTGTGACGGCAGCGGAGGGGTATCTTGTGAGCGCGGAACTGCCGGAGGAGACCGGGAGCGGTTCTGAGGAAGGCGGTGCCGGTTCATCGGAGCAGGGAGAAAGCAGCGGAACTGAGACGGAGGAAAGCGACGGAAACGAACCGGAGGAAGGGCCGGAACCGGAAGATCCTCTCCGTGAGTATTTCCGGGAGGAGTGCTCTGTCCCGTTTGACGGGGAGAAGCTGGTCTTTTACGTGCTGCTTCCGGACGGAACGATCGGAAAAGTCATCCGGGAAGACCGGAGAATAGATGGCTCTTCCCCGAAGATCGCAGTATCTATGAACGGAAAACAGGACAAAGACGGATGGTTCTATTATCGTGCGGAAAACTGCGGGATTACGGTTACCGTAGAGGATGAAGGACCGGTCATCACAACTGAAAATATAGAAACAGAGGTAAAGCTCGACGGCGTTCTGTGCAAGACGGAAACATTTTTGGAAAACGGGAAACTGATAGCAAAACTCTCGCCGGAAACCGTAATCGGCAGAGGAGACGGAGAGCACGCATTGACAGTATCTGCTGCGGACGCTGCAGGCAATTTCTCCGGCAGGCCGGAAGAGGAAAAATGCAGCGGTGTAGTCCTGAAAGATGGTGCGGCCGGATTTGTCCTTGACACGATAGCGCCGGTATGCCGGTTTACGGTCACTTCGGAAAATGCCGCGAAGAAGAACCCCGATCCTCTCAGAAAGCGGTTTTTTTTCAACAGTTCCTTCCGGGCTGAAACGATCATTCAGGATGAGAACGTCGATTCGGAGAGAATCTCCGTTCTGCGGGGAGCTGTGACGGAAGGATTCTACAATACGGAAAAAACGGACATTACCGCCTTTCCGGTGAGAGTCGGGTTTTCCGATACCGTCACGGCGGATGGTATTTACCGCTATGAGATCTCCGGAACGGATAAGGCAGGAAACCCGCTGGTCATGGAGAAATCAGCCTCCGTGGAGGATCCGGATGCCGCAGAAGCAGGTATGGGACGAAGCATCCCGATCGCAGTGGACACGAGAGCGCCGGAAGGAACACTGTCGATCAGTGCCGGCGGAAAGAGTTTCTATGAAATGACAGCGGATGGAACGGTTTTGCACGCGGAGCCTTTTCAGCAGGCCGACCGGGCAGAGATCCGGCTCTCTGCGGACAAAAAGACGGAGCGGTCGCCGGTGATGTTATCCGTGCGTGTTGACGCGAAGCCGGACCGGTACAGCGTTTTTGAAAGCTCTGCCAGCTGGCAGTACAACGGATCCCTGACGCTGCAGCAGAGCGGCCGTCAGGAGTTTGCGATTCCGGAGTTCGTCCTGACGGATCTCGCGGGAAACAGGACAGCCGGTTCGGTTCCCCACCGAATCTATCTGGATACAGAGCCTCCCGAAGTGGACGGGCTCTCTCCGGTGATCGATATTACCGCGGAAAATGAAGGAAATGCCCCCGCATCTTCCGGCGGAAAAGATGCGGAAGGGAAACCGCTGTTTCCCGGAGATGTGATCTTTACCGTAAAAGCGCGGGATCCCTATCCGGGACAGGGGAGCGCGGGCCTGGAATCGATCCGGTATGTGCTCCTGCGGAATGGCAGCCCGGCTGCTGAAGGCGTGCTCTGGGAGAATCATCAAAATGATCTTGTTTTTGAGGCCGAGCGGAAACTGCGGATCCCGGCGTCCGACTATGAGGAAAATGACCTGAAGCTTGTGGCATACGCAGAAGATCAGGCCGGAAATGAGACCTCCCGGGCGTATGCATTCGGCATCGACAGGACGTCTCCGGAGATCACGGTCTCCGTCAGCGGAGGGGAGGTCCGGAACAAAATGTATTTCTCTTCGGAACGGAAAGCGAAGATCACGGTCCGGGAGAAGAACTTTGATCCGGCGGGAATCCGTGTGGAAGCTGTCCGCACGCAAACACAGAATGAAAAAAACGGCGGTACCGGACAGGGAAACACAGCCGATCAGGAAACCACAGCCGATCCGGGAACCACGCCCGATCGGGACCCTCTGGCAGACCCGGAAACCACAGTCAATTGGAAAAAACCCGGTGAAGACAGTTCTGTATGGGAAGCGGAGATCCTTTTTTCCGCAGACGGAGAGTATACGCTTTCGGTCAGCGGAGCAGACCGCGCCGGCAATGCCGCGCGGACGCATTTTGAGGGCGAGGCGGCCGGACATTTCGTTATCGACCGCACGCCGCCGAAGATCTCGGCTGTCTGTGGAGACGGGGAGGCGGGCAGCGGCATTTTCCATCGGACAGCCCAAATTGTCAGGATCGAAGTGCTGGATGCCAATTTTAATGGGAAAAACACGCTGTATATCCGGTCCGGAACGGACGGTGAAGTGCAACCGGTCGATCAGGCTTTTGTCCGGAATACAATGGATATTCCTTTTGAGAAAGACGGGCAGTATGCGCTGGGCGGGACCGTGACGGATCTGGCCGGAAATGAATCCGAGCCCCTCCGGGAAGAACCGTTTATCATCGACTGCACGCCGCCGGTGCTGACCGTGGAGGGCGTGCGGGAGTGGTCCGCGAACCGGGAACCGCTGACAATTACAGTAAAAATTAAAGATGCATACCCGGATCCGCAAAGTCTCAGGGCAGTGCTGAAGGCATTGAACGCGGACACGGAAACCGTTTTTTCATGGGATGGGGAAACGGATGGCGAAGGTATTCTCACTCTGCCGGAGATAAAAGAGGATGATCTGTATTATCTGACCGCTGCCGCTGCTGATCAGGCGGGGAACCGGGTGGAGGCGGAGGTGACATTTTCCGAAAATCAGAAGGGGACGGTTTTTGAATTTGAGCAGAGGGAAGTGCTGGGAAAATACGCCCCGAAGGGGATCCGGCCGTCCTTTCTTCTCCACAATGTCGATGAGATCACAGCACTTATCGTCACGGTCAACGGAAAAGAGGTCCCGTTTGAAATGGAGGGGAACCGGCTGATCCTCCGGGATCCGCTGAGAGAGGACGGCAAATATGTGATCGGCATCGACGCAGGCGACGCCGCCGGGAACCGGAATTCGATGGATCCCGTGGAATTCTTTATCGATACGGCGGCTCCGGAGGTGCGGATCGGCGGACTGGATCCTACCAAGACGGAGTACGCGGAGGAATTTGAGATCACTCTCGGCACAGAGCGGGAGGAGGATTATTTCCGCTATGTAAAACTTGACGGGAAGCTGCTGTTTGAAGGGGAGGAAATGCGAACCGTCAAGGTTCCTCCGGAGCGGTTTTCCGGGATGAAATACGGAATACGGGGGAAAGAGCTGTATCTTCGGATCACGGAATACGGAGAGCATCGGCTGGAGCTGCAGGCGGAGGATCCCGCGGGAAATGTGAGTGTCCCGGAACAGTATTCCTTTACGCTCCGAAGGGATGTCCTGGAGCGATGGACCGGGGAGGAGCCGGATCACAGACTGCTGTATATCATCTCTTTCATGATTCCGGGCGCCGCTGTTGTGCCGGCCGCCGGATGGTTCCGAAGAAAAAAGAAAAGGTAGAATTTTGCCGGCTTTTTTAGTATGATAGGGAAACACGGGTAAAATCCTTAAGGGACCCGCTTGCGGCAGTATCCTTAGGAGAGACCCGTTTTTACATTACTATACTAAATGAGGTGATTCGGCATGGATTCAGAAAAACGCAGTTCTTTTTCCGGTAAGCTGGGCTTTGTGCTCTCGGCGGCAGGCGCGTCGGTCGGGCTCGGCAATATCTGGAGATTCCCTTACCTTGCGGCGAAATACGGCGGAGGTATTTTCCTGCTCGTCTACATTATCCTGGCCCTGACCTTCGGCTATACGATGATCATGGCGGAGACGGCTATCGGCCGCTCGACCCAGAAGAGCCCGGTCAGCGCGTTCCGATTTTATACGGGTTCCAAAATCATGAAAGCGGGCGGATGGATCAACGCTATTATCCCGATGCTGATCGTACCGTATTATTCGGTCATCGGCGGATGGGTCTGCAAATATCTGTTCGAGTTCATAAGAAGAGATGTTTCCGAGATCGCAACGGATACTTTTTTCACGGATTTCATTTCCAACGGGCAGCAGACGGAGCTGTGGTTTATCGTATTTGCCGCGCTTGTCCTGATCACGATCTACATGGGCGTCGAAAACGGTATCGAGAGAGTCTCCAGATTCATGATGCCGATCCTGGTGATTCTTGCGATCATTATCTGCGTTTACTCCATGACCCGTCCGGGAGCGATGGAAGGCGTCAAATACTTCCTGATCCCGAATTTTAAGAATTTCTCCTGGATGACCGTGGTCTCGGCGATGGGACAGATGTTCTATTCGCTCTCGATCGCGATGGGCATCCTGATCACATTCGGCTCCTATATGAAGAAAAATATCAGCGTCGAGGATTCGACAAGACAGGTCGAGTTCTTCGATACCGCTATCGCGATCCTCGCGGGACTGATGATCATCCCGGCGGTATTTGCCTTCTCGGGCGGAGATCCCGAAGCCTTAAAAGCAGGTCCGTCCCTGATGTTCATCACGATGCCGAAGATCTTTGCCAGCATGGGCTTCGGAAGAGTCGTCGGGATCCTGTTCTTTGTCCTTGTGCTGTTCGCGGCGGTGACGAGCGCAATCGCGCTGACGGAGAGCGTCGTCTCGACTCTCACGGATGAATTCGGCTGGAGCCGTTTTGTGGCTACGACCGTCACGGCGGTGATCATGATCATTCTCGGTACGCTGTCCGGTCTCGGCTACGGACCGCTGTCCTTTATTACTCTGATCGGCATGCCGTTCCTGGATTTCTTTGATTTCCTGACCAATTCCGTCATGATGCCGATCGCGGCGCTGGCGATCTGCATCCTTGTGACCCGGTATATGAGCATCGCGAAAGTCGAGGAGGAAGTCCTTCTTGAGGGGCAGCCCTTCCGCCGCAGAGCGATCTTCCGGATCATGATCCGTTTCGTGTGCCCGGTCTTTGTTGTGATCATTCTTCTGAGTTCGATCGCGAACGCATTTGGCTGGATCAGCATGTAATATACGATCGGCAAGGCGGCAGACGCCAACCCGGTATACACCAGACACTGACAGCAGAAAACATCAGAAAAAGGCATTTTCCCGCAGTATCTTCGGAGAGGGTGAAAAATGCCTTTTTTCTATGCCGGAAAGCAGATAAAATAGAGGCAGGAGGAGCACTTATGAAATTCTTTCATCTCTCCGATCTTCATATCGGACTGAAACTGTATAATCACGACCTCACGGAGGACCAGGAATACATTTTCCGGGAGATCGCCGACGCCGCCCGGCGGGAGAAGCCGGATGCGGTCATTATTGCCGGCGATATTTATGACAAGGCGATCCCTTCCGCGGAAGCGGTGGAGCTGTTCGACCGCTTTCTTATGATGCTGACGGATGCCGCGCCGGACGCGGCGATCATGATGATCAGCGGAAATCACGACAGCGCCCCGCGCATCAATGTTTTCCGCGGCGTTCTCCGCGACCGGAAGATCCACATGATCGGAACCCCGCCGCAGGCGGAAGAGGATCATATTGAGAAAGTCACTTTGCGGGACTCTTTCGGAGAAGTGCATTTTTATCTGCTGCCCTTTGTGAAACCGACGACCGTCAAGGCGATCGTCGGCACGGACGAAAATGGCAATAATCTGTCCTATGACGAGTCCGTTCGCCGGCTGCTCGCCCGGGAAAATGCAGACGCCGCAGCCCGCAATGTCCTCGTGAGCCACCAGTTCTATCTGCCGGTGGGCGCGGATCCCGAAAAAATCGAAAGAATGGAGTCCGAGATCCGCACCGTCGGAAATATCGACGAAGTCCGCTCCGACGTCCTGGAGCCCTTTGACTACGCAGCTCTCGGACATATCCATAAGCCGATGAAGGTCGGGAGTGAGTATTTCCGTTACTGCGGAACGCCGCTTGCATGCTCCCTCAGTGAAGCCGGGCAGGAGAAAGGCATCATTTTCGTGGAGATGGGAGAAAAAGGGGATGTCCGCACTTCGGTGCTTCCGCTGAAGCCGCTCCGGGAGGTGCGCGAGATCCGCGGAACGCTGGAAAATGTCCTCACCGAAGCCTGCGACGACTACGTGAGAGTCGTCCTCACGGACAAAGTTGACCTCGACGTGATCGATATGCAGGACAGGATCCGGGCCGCATTTCCGAATCTGCTGGAGATCCGCCGGGAGGCGGCATTTGCCGCAGAAGAGCGGGAGGAGTACAGCGCGGAGAAGGAACTCGATCCGTTTGAACTGTGCTGCGAATTCCTCGGAGAGATCGGAGAAGAGGAGCGGGAACTGCTGAAGGACGTTCTGAATGAAGCGGGAGGGATGGAAAAATGAGACCTCTTAAGCTGACCATGCAGGCTTTCGGCTCCTACGGGGCGAAGACCACTGTCGATTTTACGAAAATCAACCAGAACCTGTTTCTTGTCACAGGCGATACCGGCGCCGGAAAGACAACGATCTTTGACGCGATCGTATTTGCCCTGTACGGCGAGGCGAGCTCAACGGAAAATAAAAAAGAAGGCGCGGAACTGCAGAGCCAGTTCGCGGATCTCGATACGGAGCCGTTCGTCGAGCTGGTATTTTCGGAGACGGACCGCGGAATCACGGAAGAATATACGGTCCGGAGGTCTCCCAGGCACCTGCGGAACGCGAAGAGGAGCGGAGCGAAAATACAGGACGTGAGCAAAAGCATTTCCCTGATCATGCCCGACGGCTCGGAATATCCGTCCAAAGAGGCGGATGAGAAGCTCATGCAGATCGTCGGCCTCACGAAAAGTCAGTTCATGCAGGTCGCGATGATCGCCCAGGGCGAGTTCATGGAACTTCTGCGGGCGACGTCCGACAAGAAGAGGGAGATCTTCCGGCGCCTCTTCGGCACGGAGTATTTCCAACGGGTCGTGGAGAAACTTAGCGACCGGCGGAAGGAACTGAATACGGAGCTGGCAAAACTGAGCACGATTGTGCAGCAGGAGGCGAGTCATGTGATCGTGCCGGAGGATGCGGAGCTGCTGCAGGGTGTGGCGGAGCAGAATCATGACGCGGCGGCAGCGGAGTCCGCCCCGGAAAGCGTGAAAAGTGCTGACGCCCTGAGAAATGTCCTCGCCAGGATCAGAAAAGCAGAGCGCATCACGGTAACAGATCTTGAGATTCTGATGCAGGGGCTTGAGGATGTCTGCGAAGCACACTCTGCCAGACAGAAAACGCTGAAAAGCGAATATGACCTCGCGGCGGAGGAGAGAGATAAAAAGCGTGACGCTTTTACGAAGGCAAAATCGCTCATGGATTCGTTTGTTCAGCTGAAGAAGGCGGAAGAAACACTGCGGAAATGCGGGGAGCAGCAGGACGGGGTCCGGGAGGCGGAAATACTCACTGAACGGATCGAGGCGTCTTATGAAACAAAGGGCGTCTGGCTTCGATGGCAGGATGCCGTGAAAACGGCGGAAAAGACCGCCGGTCAGCTTGATCAGAAGAAGAAAGAGCTGCCGGATCTTTTGGACGCCTGGGAGAAAGCCGTCCGTGAAGAGAAGGAAGCGAAGGCGGGAGATGATCTCGCGAAGGAACTTGTTTTGTTGATAAAGGAAGCTTCAGAGGCGCTGCGTGAATCCGCAAAACAGGAGAAAAGGGCGGAAGCTCTTCAGAAAGAATATCGTCGCTGCAAAGAGGCGTATGATCGGAAAAACGCTGATTATCAGGTCAAATATACGGCCTGGCTCGACGCGCAGGCGGGCATTCTCGCAAAGACATTAAAGGACGGCATGCCCTGTCCGGTGTGCGGATCCACGGAACATCCCCAGCCATGTGTCTTAGAGGAAAACCATGAAGAACTGAACAGAGAGATCATTGATAAGCTGAATGCGGAAGTTTCTTCACTTTCCGGTGAAGCGGCGGAGAAGGCGGCGGCGGTCAGCGCCGCGCTGGCATTGCTGAAGGAGAAAAAAGAAGGTCTTTCCGGGAAGATGCATTTGCTCTGCGAAAAAACAGGCGCAGAGTATGCCGGAACGCCGGAGAGCGCGGAAAAGGTACTGCAGGGGGCGGAGACGCTTCGGCTGGAGAACGAGAGTATTTTCCAAAAAGCGAAAACCAGGCGGGAAAACGCGCAATTGGTGAAAGAGCGAGCGGAGACGCTGATCGGGCAGTGGGAGCAGAGCCTGCCGGCGCAGAGGGACGAGGCGGAAACGCGGCGCTCGGAATACGAGGCGGTTCTGGCTGCGCGGAAACTCACCGAAGAGGAGTGGCAGAATATCACGGAAAATCACAGGAAAGACGAAACTGCCCGGCTTCGTAACATGATCAGTATTTTTAACAGGGAAAAAGCGGAAGCCGAAGGCGCCGCGAATACCGCAAGGAAAGTGATCGGCGACCGGCAGGAGCCGGACGCGGAAGCATTGAAGACGGCGCTGGGCGAGGCCGAGGCAAGGCTTAAAGCGGCGTCGGATCGGCTGGAGAAGTGCGCGGTCATTTTCAAAACAAATGCCCGGGTTTTGATGGAACTGATCCCGAAAGCGGAGGAGCGGACGGAACTTGCCGGGGAACACGCTGCGGTCGATCATCTGTACAGAAGGCTTTCCGGAAACCTGACCGGGGAAAGGATGGATATCGAGACCTATGTGCAGCGGTATTATCTGCGCCGGATCCTTCATGCGGCGAACCGCCGGTTTGAGGAGATGTCTGCAGGGCAGTTTGAGCTGCGGATGATGGATATCAAGGACGCCGGAACGGGCAGGAACCGGGGACTTGACCTCATGATCTACTCCAATGTCACCGGAAAAGAGCGGGAGATCCGCACGCTTTCCGGCGGAGAGTCCTTTATGGCCGCCCTCTCGCTCGCATTGGGCATGGCGGACCAGATCCAGGAGAACACCTCCCGGATTCACCTCGACGTCATGTTCATCGACGAGGGCTTCGGCTCCCTCGACGAGCATTCGCGGGAGACCGCCGTGCGCGTGTTGCAGGAGATGGCGGGCGGATCGAAGATGATCGGCATCATTTCCCACGTGACGGAACTCAAGCAGGAGATCGAGGACCAGCTGATCGTTACGAAGGACGCGGACGGGTCACACGTGAGGTGGCAGATTTCATAAAAGCAGCTAAGGGGCAGGGGCCAAAGGGGACGGTTCTCCTTGGCTCCCTTTTTTTGTTTATATGCCGATGAATATTATCTATTTTTCATAAAAATAAGCTGGTGCTATATTATTTCCAGAAAATTAAGACTGCTAAAGCAAGACTTACATCTGCGGAAGGAAAAAGACATAATATGGCATTCTTACGAACAACAGATAATGCGGAAATCTATTACGACATTTTCGGAAACGGAGAGAAGATGATCATTCTGAGCGGAGAGATCGGAACGACCGTTGATTTTTACCGCCCTATGTCAAAAATGTTTCCGGAGGAATATCAGGTAGTTGTCTACGATTACCGGGGACATGGACTGTCGGAGAGAACGCCGCAGCCGGTCATTAAGAGCAGCGTCGCGGATGATCTGAAAGATCTCATTGACTGCTTCGATGCCAGCGAAGTATATCTTGCGGGATGGTCGGCAGGAGCGCTGATTTCACTGGCTTATATTGAGAAATACGGAACGGAGAAGATTCGCGGACTTATTCTTATGGATATGTCTCCGAAGGTGAGAGCCGATGCGAAGGACCAGCTTCCTCTGAGCTGGTACGGAAATACAGATCGTTACACGTATTTGCAATATCTCGCATATATGAATGATACGAACAGAAATCCGTTGGCGGATTCCGAAGAAATTCTATTCGGAGATCCTTTCAGATGTGAGAAGACGATGGAAAGTGTAAGAGATTCGCAGGTCTCCATGGCGCATCAGATCGCATACACGATTTTCTGCGCCAGCACAGATTTCAGAGAACTGCTTTCTGAAATCGACATACCTGTGCTTTTCTGTTATGGGGATAAAAATACTGTTTTTTCAAATGCATCCGCGCAGTTTGTTGAAAATGCTGTCAGAAAAATCCGTACCGAGACGTTTGAAAACTGCGGGCACGCATTTTTCATTGAAAGGCCGGAGCAGTTTGCATCTGCCGTTGCGTCATTTGCCGTTTAAGAGCGGCAGCAGGGTATTTCATTATTGGGGCAGGAGGAACGGAGATGTCATTTTTTAAAAACAGAAACGGTGTCAGGATGTTTTACCAGAGCTATGGGAAAGGGGATAAAACGATCATCTTCTGCCCGGGCGGCGGAGAAAGCACCAAGTTTTTCTTTA
>SVDL01000119.1 GCA_015057835.1 Lachnospiraceae bacterium | reverse complement strand
CTTTCATCATATCAGTGGTATCCCGGGCATATGATGAAAGCCCGCCGTGAGGTGCAGGAGGATATCAAACTCATCGATCTTGTGATCGAACTGGTCGACGCCAGGATCCCGCTCTCCAGCAGGAATCCGGATATAGATGAACTGAGCCGCGGAAAAGCGCGGCTTATTTTGCTGAATAAGGCGGATCTTGCCGACGGCGCCGCGACCCGCTCCTGGGAAAAATATTTTGAGAAACAGGGGATCAAAGCCGTTGCGATCGATTCGCGGAAGAGCGGCGTGGCAAAGCGTCTGCTTCCGGTCATCATGGAGGCGTGCGCGGAGAAAATTGAAAGAAACAGAAAAAGAGGGATCAAAAACCGTCCCATGCGGGCGCTGATCTGCGGGATCCCCAACGTGGGCAAATCGACGTTTATCAATTCCTTCGCGGGAAAAGGCGTCGCCCGGACCGGCAACAAACCGGGGGTCACAAAAGGAAAACAGTGGATCCGTCTGCAGAAAGATCTGGAGCTTCTCGATACGCCCGGGATCCTGTGGCCGAGACAGAGCGATCCGGTGGTCGGAGAGCGCCTCGCCATGATCGGTTCCATCAATGATGACATCATTGAGACACAGGAGATGGCTGTCACGATCCTACGGTACCTTGTGAAGCTGGCGCCCGGGGCGCTTTCGGAGCGATACGGGATCAGCGAAGAGTTCCTGCAGAGCCGGGAAGAGCCTGTTTCTGAAGCCGGCGCGGACGGAGAGCCTGCGGACAAAGAGGCGGGATCCGGCGCTTTTGACCCGTTCTTCGCGGAGATCCTTGAAAAAGTGGCGGAATACCGGAAATGCCTGAAAAAGGGCGGAGCTTACGATACGGACAAAGCGGCCATGATCGTGATCGATGATTTCCGGAAAGGGCAGTTCGGAAGGCTGACCCTTGACGAAGTGCCGGAACCGCTCCTTTCATAATTCGGGTTTTTTGAAAATGACAGAGAAACAGCGTTTAAAACAATTAGAAAAAGAGCAGAAAGCAGCCGCGAAACTCGCTAAAGAGAGGGAGCGACTGAGAGAAATGCTCTCATATGAGCGCGAATACGGCGTTTACGGCGCGGTGTGCGGCATTGACGAAGCGGGCCGGGGACCTCTGGCGGGTCCGGTCGCGGCCGGCGCGGTCATTCTGCCCGGGGACTGCGAGATCCTATATCTCAATGACTCCAAAAAGCTCTCCCCGAAGAGGAGGGCGGCACTTTACGATGAGATCCTGGAAAAAGCCGTGAGCTGCGGGATCGGCATCGTGGACGCGGCGCGGATCGATGAGATCAATATTCTGCAGGCCACTTATGAGGCGATGCGGATCGCGATCTCCAAACTGAGCGTGGTCCCTGACGTTCTGCTCAACGACGCGGTGACCATCCCGGATGTGCCGATGAGGCAGGTGCCCATCATCGGCGGCGACGGAAAGAGCCTGTCCATCGCGGCGGCCTCTGTTCTCGCCAAAGTGACGAGGGACCGGATGATGGAGGCCTACGACGCCCTGTATCCGGAATACGGATTTGCCGGGCATAAGGGCTACGGCACGGCGGCGCATATCGCCGCGATCAGGGAGCACGGGCCCTGCCCGCTGCACCGGAGATCGTTTATAACACATTTTATATAAGAAAGAGAGATGCGGAGAGAACAAATCCGCATCTTTTTTATTCTCGGAAAGAGAAAGGAATTCCCGAAAGAGAGTTTCCCGGAGCGGCGGGACGGCAGAAGAAGATCTTTTCAAAAAAGCAGGACGGCAGAAAAAGAGGATCTGCAAAGAGGAAGGAGTACGGAAGCGGAGATGAATAAACGAGGCATAGGAACCCGGTTCGAGCAGCTGGCGGCCCGGTATCTGGAGGAGAGAGGATACAGGATCCTGGAGACCAATTACCGGTGCCGGAAGGGGGAGATCGATATCGTCGCGCGGGACGGCATTTACCTCGTATTCTGCGAAGTCAAGTACCGGACGGATGAGGAGGCCGGTGATCCGATGGAGGCCGTCGGAGGCCGGAAACAGGCGAGGATCATTCACACGGCAAGATATTATCTTCTTTCACACGGTCTTCCGGAGGAGACGCCCTGCCGGTTTGATGTCGTGGGGATCGCGAAAGGGCATATGACCCTGATGAAGAATGCGTTTGAGAGCTAGGCGGTATCAGCCTCCGCTTCCCGCGGATCCCCTCGCGGGAGATTTATGCCTGAAAATAAGAGAAAAGCGGAAGATCCGGAGAACTCCTGTTCTTGACAAGAAGCACGCTTCGGTAGATAATCAAAGCTTAGCAGACTAAAACGCAAAGAGGGGAAAAACATGAGATACGATTTTGCGTCGATTGAGAAAAAATGGCAGGAGCGCTGGGAAAAAGCGCAAGCCTTTAAAGCGGTGGATTTTTCGGATAAGCCGAAATGGTACGGACTGGTGGAGTTTCCGTATCCGTCGGGCGCCGGCATGCACGTCGGACATATCAAAGCTTATTCGAGCGTGGAAGTGCTCTCCCGCAAGCGCCGCATGCAGGGATATAACGTGCTGTTCCCGATCGGATATGATTCCTTCGGCCTGCCGACGGAAAACTATGCGATCAAGACCAACACCCATCCGCATATTATTACCGAGAAAAATATCGGGCATTTCACGAACCAGCTGAAGAGCGTCGGTTTCTCTTTTGACTGGTCGAGAGAATTTGCCACTTCCCGGCCGGATTATTACAAATGGACACAGTGGATCTTCCTGAAGCTGTTCGAGCACGGCCTTGTGTTCCGCGCGAAGACGCTCGTCAATTACTGCCCGCACTGCAAAGTCGTTCTTTCCAATGAGGACTCGCAGGGCGGCAAATGCGACATCTGCCACAGCGATGTCGTCCAGCTCCCGAAGGACGTCTGGTATCTGCGGATCACGGATTACGCCGACAAGCTGCTCTACGGCCTTGACGACGTCGATTATCCGGACAGCGTCAAACAGCAGGAAGTGACCTGGATCGGCCGCTCGGAAGGTGCTTTTGTAAACTTCCCGGTGACCGGAACGGATGATGTGATGGAGATCTACACGACCCGCTGCGATACGCTTTACGGCGTCACTTTCATGGTCGTCGCTCCGGAGCACCCGCTTCTTGACAAATATAAAGACAAAATTACGAATTTCGCGGCAGTCGAAGCCTACCGCGAGGAGTGCGCGAAGAAGACGGAATTTGAGCGCACGCAGCTCGTCAAGGACAAGACCGGCGTACGCATCGAGGGCATCACTGCGACCAACCCGATCACGAAGCAGGAGATCCCGATCTTTATCGCGGACTATGTTATGATGGGATACGGCACCGGCGCCATTATGGCGGTCCCGGGTCATGACCAGAGAGACTACGATTTCGCGAAGACATACGGCCTTGATATTATCGAAGTCATCAAGGGCGGCGATCTCTCCAAAGAGGCCTACACCGGCGACGGCGAAATGGTCAATTCCGGCTTCCTGAACGGACTGACCAATAAGAAGGATTCCATCAAAACGATGCTCGCCCATATTGAGAAAGAAGGCCTCGGCCACAAGGGCGTGCAGTACAAGATGAAGGACTGGGCATTCAACCGCCAGCGTTACTGGGGAGAACCGATTCCGCTGGTCCACTGCCCGAAGTGCGGAACCGTGGGCGTTCCTTATGAGGAGCTGCCGCTGCTTCTGCCGGATATGGAAAACTTTGAGCCGGGAACCGACGGACAGTCTCCGCTCGCGAAGGTCGATTCCTTCGTGAACTGCACCTGCCCGAAATGCGGCGGCCCCGCAAAGCGCGAGACGGATACGATGCCCCAGTGGGCGGGATCTTCCTGGTATTTCCTCCGCTTTGTCGATCCGCAGAACGATCAGGCATTTGCCGACCGCAAAAAACTGGAATACTGGATGCCGGTCGATCATTACAACGGCGGTATGGAGCACGTGACGAGACATCTTCTGTACTCCCGTTTCTGGCATCACTTCCTGTATGATATCGGAGAGGTAAATACGCCCGAACCCTACGCGAAGAGGACCTATCAGGGCCTGATCCTCGGACCGGACGGCGAAAAAATGTCGAAATCCAAGGGAAATGTCATCGACCCGGTGGATATCGTGAACCAGTACGGCGCCGACACGCTCCGCACCTATGTTCTGTTCATGGGCGATTACGGCAGCGCGGCTCCGTGGAGCGATGAATCCGTGAAGGGCTGCCGCCGCTTCCTCGAGAGAGTGGCGGGGCTTGTGGATATCGCGACGGCGGAAAAAGAGGACAAAGCGATCGAATCGAAGCTTCACAAGACCATTAAGAAGGTCGGCGAAGACATCGAGAACATGAAATTCAACACCGCGATCGCCGCTCTCATGACGCTGATCAACGACTTCTACAAAGCCGGCAGCATCACAAAAGAAGATCTGCTTGTCTTCATCAAGCTGCTCTCACCCTTTGCTCCGCACCTCACGGAAGAGATCTGGGAGAGCCTGGGACAGAATCCGGACGGTGAGACATTCCTGACGCTTTCCGCGTGGCCGGCGTATGAAGAGGCGAAGACCATCGACGAGACCGTCGAGATCGCCGTCCAGATCAACGGCAAAGTCCGCGCGACGATCGCCATTGCGCGCGACGCCGCGAAGGAAGAAGTCCTTCCGGCAGCAAAAGAAGCTGTCGCGGACAAACTGACCGGCAATATCATCAAAGAGATCTACGTGCCGGGCAAGATCGTCAATATCGTAATGAAATAAGAAAATAAGAAGAAAAAGAAGCGGACCCGGATTTGTTCCGGGTCCGTTTTTGAAATGCATCTTTGGACTGATTATTTATTCAACTCTCTCCAGCATTGAAATATCGGTGCCGGCCACAAGGGAATAATTGGTGTGATAGATCACAAAGCCGGGCGCTCCCGCGTTCGGCCTTTTTATATGCCTTCTCGTGATATAGTCGACCTCCACTTTCGGATCGGTCTTTCCCTTCGAGTAATAGGCGGCCAGAGCGCCGGCTTCCTCAAAGAGGCGGTCCGGCAGTTCATCCATAGCCTTCCCCTCGGTTTTTACGATCACATGGGATCCGGGGATCCCTTTCGCGTGGAACCACAGGTCATCGGACCCGGCCAGCGTGAAGGTGACATACTCGTTCTGGTAGTTGTTCTTGCCGACATAAAGGAGATACCCGTCGGAAGAGCGGTAGACAAGAGGTTCTGCCTTGGGCGTCTTCGCGGCGCCTTTTCCGCCTTTGCCGGCATTTCCCCGGCCTCCTTTTCCGGTGCTCCGCTCCGGCTTCACAAAGCCGGCGTCCGCCATTTCCCGGCGGATCTCAGAGAGATCGGATTCATTTTCCGCAAGATCCAGGGCGGTCAGGATCGAGTCCAGCTGGTCAATTTCCCGCTGTGTCTCGGAGATCTGGTCCGTGAGCTGTGTGCGGGTTCTCTTCAGCTTATTGTAGCGGTCAAAATAGCGTTTCGCGTTCTCCTGGGGCGTAAGATCCGTCTTGAGGGGGATCGTGAGGGGCTCATTTGTGTAATAATTTGTCACGGTGATGCTCTTGGCGCCTTCCTCGCAGCCGTACCCGAAGGCCTGCAGCATTTCCCCGTAGATCCGGAACTGGTCCATTTTTTCGGTGTCGGCGTACTGCTTCCTCTGCAGGTCGAGCTTTCTCGAGGCGCGGCCGAGAAGCGTCTGGGCTGTCTGGCGGAGGTTCGCGGATTTCTGCTTCATGACGGAATGCAGATTTTTCTTCGCGTAGTATTCCTGCAGCACTTCGCTGATCGAACCGAATTCCCGCGTCTCTTTGTACATGAGGAGCGGAAGAGCGGAGAACTCCGCCGGAACATCCTTTTTATAGGCGATCACGGGGGAGAAACGGCCGCATTTCACATCCTCCATCCGGCGGCAGAACGTCTTGTAGAACGACGCGAAATCCGACTCGCTGAGAGCCGCGATGGGGACGCCGCCGTCGATTCCCGCCTCATAGCAGATCTCCTCGGCAAAGGCGAAACTGATTCCTGTAAATGTTCCCGCGAGCGCCTTTGCGGCAGTGCTGCTTTTGGCGCGCATTGTCTCGAGAAATGCATAAGCGTTCTCAAAGCTGTCGCTGTCCGAGGAAGCCGCGTATACGAGCGGATCGGTCTTTCCGGTGGTCTCCGGAATGAAATACGGGCGTCCGGTCAGGACTTCCCTGACGGAACTCATACTGGCGGGGACGCGCCGGATCGCGTCGATAATGACGTCGTCTTCCGTCACGAGGATGGCGTTGCTGTATTTGCCCATGATCTCGATCATAAGCTTCCGGACCGTGAGGTCGCCCATCTCGTCCCGGTGTTCCACGCGGATGCAGAGAACGCGCTCAAGGCCCGGCTGGGTCACTGACAGGATCCTGCCGCTCTGC
The DNA here is from genome assembly GCA_015057835.1 of Lachnospiraceae bacterium. GTDB lineage: Bacteria > Bacillota > Clostridia > Lachnospirales > Lachnospiraceae > Chordicoccus. Next base: position 50 of record SVDL01000119.1, on the reverse strand, counting down.
AGATGCTTCCGGAGAAGCATGCAGAAAGCCGGAGCGGTGATCGGCGCGCT
>SVDL01000024.1 GCA_015057835.1 Lachnospiraceae bacterium | reverse complement strand
CCTTCGCCCTTCAGTGCGGAGATCTCGACCACCTGGCAGCCCAGTTCTTTTGCGAGCTTTTTCGTGTCGATCGTATCGCCGTTCTTGCGGACGAGATCCATCATGTTGACTGCCATGACGACCGGGATTCCCAGTTCGATCAGCTGTGTTGTGAGATACAGGTTTCTCTCAATGTTGGTACCGTCAACAATGTTGAGGATCGCGTCCGGTTTTTCCGTCACGAGATATGTACGGGAAACAACTTCTTCCAGTGTGTAAGGCGACAGAGAATAAATACCAGGGAGATCCTGGATAATAACTTCTTTATCTCCTTTAAGCTTACCTTCTTTTTTCTCCACCGTGACGCCGGGCCAGTTTCCGACATACTGGCTGGAGCCGGTCAGTGCGTTGAACAGAGTCGTTTTGCCGCTGTTCGGGTTGCCCGCCAGTGCAATTTTAATAGCCATGTGTTTTTGTCCCCCTTTTATTCGACTTCGATCATTTCCGCATCGCCCTTGCGCACGGAAAGCTCATAGTTTCTGATATTCAGCTCCATCGGGTCGCCGAGCGGAGCCACTTTGCGCACATAGATCTCCACACCTTTGGTAATGCCCATATCCATGATGCGGCGTCTCACCGGCCCCTCACCATAAATCTTCACGACTTTTGCGGTGCCGCCAACCGGAATGTCCCGTAAGGTTTTCATTCTGTCTCCTCCCTTTTCTGTATCACATCACTTTGATCTTCTGCGCCATCTCCTTCGTTAGAGCAAGTTTGGAGTCGCGGATCTTCACGATCATATCCCCGCCCTGCGACTGGATGACTTCGACCGGTGTATCCGGAACGAAACCGAGATCTTCGAGATGTTTTTTCACTTCCGGCGCGCCGCTGACGCGCTGTACTTTTACTGTGTCGCCTGCTGCTGCCAGCAATAAAGGCATCATAGTAGTCTCCTTTAATCTTTCTTTGCTTACCTTAATTATCGTTAACAGCTTTTAACTTAAATAAGTTTAACATAACAAACTGACTTGTCAAGAGTTTCTTAAATTTTCATAAATAACGGGCAGAAGAACCATCCTGTTCTCCTGCCCGAATTCTCGGTTCTGTTCCGTTTTCTCTTTTATATCCGACTGACTGAAGGCTTTTTTTCAACTTCAAGGAGACTTTGCTCAGAAGCCGTGGCCACCGCCGCCGCCTGACGATCCGCCGCCCGAGAAACCGCCTCCGCCGCCTCCGGAGAAGCCTCCGCCTCCCCCGCCGCTGCCCGAGCTTCCGGTGTACCGCCGCGTCGTGCGAAGCACCTTTGTTCTCCGCCCGGACGCTGCGAATCCCACTGTCATTGCGCCGAGGATCGCCGCTTTGGTCGGCTTGGCGATCTTCGCTGTCCATCGCACCATCGCGTAATTGATAAGGAGCGAGAGGATCAGGGCGATCAGCGCATTTGTGATGTGTTTCATCGGTCTCGCAATATGTCCGCCTTTCAGAAGCGAGGTGATCTGGGAAAATGCCTCCGACGCGCAGCGGTAATACTCCCCGCGGGTCGCGTAGCGGTATACATTATCCGTGATCGTATTGGCGTATGCCTTTGTGATAACGCCGTAGACCGCGCCGTCACTGAAAATGTAAATGATCCGGCTCCCCATATCGATCATGAAAAGAGTCCCGCTGTCCGTGCCGAACCAGGAGCGGTACAGTTCCTTCGCCTGTTCCTGTGTATCATAATAATATCCTGTGACAAAAGCCGCCCCGCCGTAATTCGTGACGGGCTCCATGTCCCAGAGCAGGCTGTCTTCCTCTTCGTCCGTGAGAAGATCCGCTTCATCGAGAATGATCATCTCGTATCCGGTCTGGTCATTCCGCCCTCTCCTCTCCGCGGCGGAGACCGTCTGTGCGGCGCCGAGGAGCACACTGCCTCCCAGAACGGCGATCAGGATCCAGCCCATGACCCGGTCAGCCCGGCTGGCTCCTCCCGGCCCGGAATAAGTCGTCCCGCCGCCTTTTTCCCGCTTATCATTTCCGCCTTCGCGGTTAAAGAAACTCGGCACCGGCCTCGTCGCGATCAGGTTATGCCTCCGGATCAGCTCCACGCACGTCACCGTGACGCCCGTAAGGCATCCGATGCACGCCGCATAGTAGATCAGGTCCTCAAAGGGGTTCATATAATTGATCAGCGCCGCGCAGACCACGGCAAGGAAAGAGGTCAGGGCAGGAATGAAAAGACTTTTTTCTTCGACATCCCGCACAAGGACCATGCTCTTTCCGAAAAAAACGCCTCCCGCGATCAGCGCGCAGTAAGGCAGCACGCGGGCTATTCCTGCGGCAACAGCGGAAAAGGATTCCAGCAGCGCGCCGAAGAAACCATCAAGGAACATCCATCCGAGGAGCATCAGAAAATAGAAAGCAAAAGCGGGCATTCCCTTTCCGGAAGACTTTTTATTCTTTCCTTTTTCCCGCTGCCGTTTTTCATCATCCTCCGCGAGACTCCTGGAGCGCTTTCCGCCTCCGCGGGAGAAGAATCCTTTATCTTCTATGTGATTTTCCTTTCTCATAATGCTTCGGAGTTCAAAACAGAACAGTCCGCCCGCGACCGCGGCAAGAACGGAAGCAATGGAAAGAGCGGTCGGCGCCGTCATGCTTACGAGCAGCGTTCCGATCACAAAAAGAACCGCGGCGACCAGGATCGTCCCAAGGAAATATCTTCCGAGATCCACGGGGATATCCGCGGAAACCTTCCCTGTTTCTCCGTTCACGATCGCATATGCGACACGTTCCTTCTTTCTCCATGTCAGGAACCAGACAGGCAGAAAAGCACCCTCCGGATATTCGCATTTCGTGCCGAGAGCCTCTTCGACTTCCGCTTTGCTTCCGGGCATTTCCGGCCGGACGCCCCCGGAAGCCATTTTGCTCCGGATCACATCGATCGCGTATTCACCCGCCCGGTCCATCGCGTCCTGCCGGTAGACTTCCGGCTCGACATCGGAGGTGTCGGCATAGAAACCGGCCAGATAAGCCGGTTTGAACGGCAGCATCTTTTTCGCGCTGAAAGGGGCGATCGTCTGCGCGATCTGATCGTCAAAGGAAGAGGAGGCGTCGTAGGGGATCGAGCCGTAATTTCCCCCGAGGTCACACGTCACATTCATCTCGTCTCTGATCGTATAATTTCCGTCCCTCTTCTCACTTACCGCCGGAAGGGTAATGCTGTTATTGAAGTGGATCCTGTACAGCCAGTAGGGCATATAAATACCGCGGAACCGCTCCAGAAATTCCGGGTTCCGCAGCTCTTTCGGCGCATACCACGCCCTGCTGATCACGTCGGAATATGCCTTCATGCAGTCTTCCTTTGTCTTCAGGAACGGCGTGATCAGTTTTGGTCTTTTTTCGGTTCCGAGACGGCTGCTCAGCACGGTGGAGGCACCGCAGTAGCTGCAGAACCCCGTCGCCGAATTATCAGTGCTGATCAGTTCCGCGCCGCACTGCTGACAGGTAAATACAGTCACACCGAAGACATTGCTCTCCTCGGCGCCGCTGCCCTCGTCGTATTCCCCCGGATCGAAAAAACTGCCGCAGTATTCGCAGTAAAGCTTCTGGCTCTTAATATCAAAGCGGAGATTACCCCCGCATGCCCTGCATTGATACATCTCCGCTTCCTTTCCGTTCTTTTATGATTCGGTCTTCTCCTTCGGTCCGGCGTCAGCCTTTTTGTTTTCCTCCGCTTTGGTCTCCGCCTTTTTTACGTCCTTTTTGGAAGATTTTTTCTTATCTTCTTCGGTGTAATCGATTTCTTCGAGATCCGCCACCGTGATCTTTTTGAGATCGCCCGGCTTCGGATTTTCCATCCGCGCCACACGGCTGGCCTGGTTGGTGATGATCATCTCGAACATATTGCGGACTTCGCGGGCGTTCGCGAAATTGACGATCTTTTCCATACGGCGCTGAACGATCATTTCCCGGATCTTTTCCTTCGCGCGGTAATCGATCACATAGTCGTATTTTTTGCAGTTCAGATAGAAGATCTGTTCCAGCTCGTCTACGGTGTAGTCTGGGAATTCGATATATTTATTGAAGCGGGATTTGAGTCCCGGGTTGCTGTCGATAAAATGCTGCATCGGCTGCGTATAGCCCGCCACGATCACGATGAGATCATCGCGGTGATCCTCCATCGCCTTGAGGAGCGTGTCGATGGCCTCCTGGCCGAAGGAGTCATTTTCCTGCGCGAGCGAGTAGGCCTCGTCAATAAACAGAACGCCCCCGATGGCCGACTGGACGACTTCCTGGACTTTAATGGCTGTCTGGCCGAGATATCCCGCCACAAGTCCGGAGCGGTCCACTTCCACGAGCTGGCCTTTGGACAGGATCCCGATCTTTTTATACAGTTTTCCGAGAATGCGGGCCACCGTCGTCTTGCCTGTGCCGGGGTTGCCCGTAAAGACGAGGTGCAGTGAGACCGGGACGGATTTCATTCCCTGATCTTTTCGCATTTTCTGCACTTTGGCGAAATCCGCGAGCTCTCTGACATCGCGTTTGATGTCTTTGAGACCGATCAGCTCATCCAGCTGCTCCTCCGGATCTTCCTCCTCTTCCGCTTTCACCGGCACTTCCGCTGCTTTGGCGGGATCTCCGGTCGCTTTGGCGATGGGCGGTTTCCCGAAAAGATTCTTCGCGTCGCTCAGCGCGTCCTGCGCATGCTGCAGGGCGTCCTTCTCCGAGACGGGATTTCCGCTTCCGGACAGAAGTTTTCCGGCGATCTCTCCTCCCTCGCTGTTCCAGACGCTGCTCTCCGCGCCGGTCTTAAAGGACTGATCGCTGCCCATCACCGTATCGGTGCTCCAGCCTTCCGGCGTTTTTCCGGTGTCGGGAATGCTTCCCGGCAGACCGTCATGCAGGAGCCCGTCTTTGCCGTGCAGCATCTGATTGATCTCATCGATCCTTTTGCTGTTTTCTTTCTGCATCTCATTCAGGCTGCCGAAAAAGTCGGAGTAAATATCGTTAATGGATCCCATAGGACAGACCTTCTTTCTCATAGAGTGTGTTCTCCGGGAGGTGCTCCTTTCGGGGCGCTGTTTATCCTTCTCCGGAGGATTATTTTTATTATACTAAGATGCCTTCATATTTCAAAGGAATTTCTGTGCAGGATCCGATAAAGACCTGCAGGGATTGTCAATCTGGTATGACAGGAATTATAATTACTGTAGTATTTATATATCCAGATCAAGCAGTTCCGGTGCGGCCGGAAGAAGGGTATTTTATGAAAAAGCAGCCTTCTTATCTGAAACTGTATTCGAAGCTCCGCGAGCAGATCACTTCCGGCGTTTACTCCGCCGGCGACCGGCTTCCCTCCAAGAGGACCGCGGCGGACAATGAAAATGTCAGCGTGATCACGGTAGAGCACGCCTTCTCCCTTCTTGAGGAGGAAGGATATATCGAGACCAGGGAGCGCAGCGGCTGCTATGTGATCTATCAGCGGGATCACTTTTTTGCCCCGCCGGATCCCGCGGCGGACCTCTCCCTCTCGAGGACAGACACCGGGAGCAGCGCCCGCGGCGTCTTTTCTTCTGCCGGAAACTCCCTGTTTCCCTTTCCGACTTTCGCGCGGGTCATGCGGAAAGTCCTGACGGAGTACGGAGAACAGATCCTGACCAAGAGTGATCCCTTCGGAACGGGAGAACTCCGGGAAGTACTCGCGGGGTACCTCGCGAGAAGCCGGAACATTTACGTCGCGCCGGATCAGCTCATCATCGGTGCCGGCGCGGAGTATCTCTACAGTCTCGTGGTACAGATGATCGGGCGGGACCGCATTTACGGACTGGAAGATCCGTCCTATGAAAAGATCCGGAAGGTCTACGGGGCAAACGGTGCCGTCTGCGATTTTCTGCGCATGGGAGAAGAAGGCATTCTCTCGGAGGAATTGATCCGCACAGAAGCAGGCGTCCTTCACGTGACGCCTTTCCGCAGCTTTCCCTCCGGCATCACCGCCGGCGCATCCAAGCGTCGGGAGTACCTCGAGTGGGCCCGGATGAGAAAAGCCTACATTATTGAAGATGACTACGACTCGGAGTTCACTCTCAACAGCAAGACCGTGGACACACTGTTCTCACTGGAGCCGGACGATTCCGTGCTGTATATCAATACATTTTCCCGCACGATCGCGCCCTCCATGCGTCTCGGCTACATGATCCTCCCGAAAAACTGCTGCGAAGAACTGAAGGAGAAGATCTCTTTCTATTCCTGCACCGTCCCCGTTTTTGAGCAGTACGTTCTCGCGGAATTCATCCGCAGCGGGGAATTTGAGAGACATATCAACAGGGTCCGCCGTCAGCTGCGGCGCGGATAACTTACTTATCTGCGGCAGGAAAAATGCTGTCCGCAGCGCAGTATCCTGCCCTCTTACCGCAGATCCACGGCTCTCTCCAGAGCGGCAGCAAACTGTGCCAGCCCATCGCGGTCTTCTTCACTGAATCTGCCCGGAACCGGGCTGTCGATATCGAGCACACCGAAGACCGGCGATCCCGCGGAAAGAGCATGCAGCGGCAGTACGATCTCCGACCGGGACGCGCTGTCGCATGCGATATGCCCCGGGAACGCGTGGACATCGGGCACCACAAGAACCCGGTCCTCCTCCCAGGCCGTACCGCAGACGCCTTTTCCGCGGTCGATGCGTATGCACGCCGTTTTTCCCTGAAAAGGCCCGAGGACTAAAGAGCCGCGGTCCACGAGATAGAATCCGGCCCAGTTAATATCGGGCAGCGCTTCGTAAAGAAGCGCTGCCGCGTTTGACAGCACGGGAAGCCAGTAAGGATCCGATTCCGCAAATCCTTCCAGCTGCCTGCAAAGAAGGGAATAATTCACTTTCTTCATTCCACCGATTCAACCTCTTCCATAACCGCGTCGTGCAGTTCCTGCGCTCTCTCCTGCGCGTCCTCTTTCAGATCCTGCACCGAGTAGACATAGAATTTCAGTTTCGGCTCCGTCCCGGAGGGGCGCATCGCGAACCAGCTGCCGTCGTCGAAGATGAATTTCAGCACGTTCGAAGCCGGAATATCCTTATAGCCGTCGATATAGTCGATCGTCTTCACGAGACCGTATTCGAGGAGACCTTCGCCTCCCGGCACCTCCCAGATCACAGTGACGCCCTCCGGCGTCTCCTCCATGTGATCCACATCGCCGTATTCCTTCCGGAAATGATCCATGATCCGCGCGATCCGCTCTTTTCCGGGAATTCCCTCGAGAACCAGCGAGGTGTGCACCTCCCCGTAATAACCGAATTCTTTGTAAATATCCTCGAGCGCGTCAAGAAGGCTCTTCCCCTTCTTCCGGTAGTATCCCGCCATCTCCGCGATCAGCATGCCGGCGCAGATACCGTCTTTGTCCCGGACTTCCGGGCTCGGCGCGCAGCCGATGCTCTCCTCATAGGCGAAGAAGCAGGTGTATCCTTCTTTCTCCATCTCCGGAATGCGTCCGCAGATATTCTTGAAACCTGTCAGCGCTTCCACGACGCGGATCCCGTATTTTTCACAGATCGATTTTCCGAGATCCCCGGTCACGATCGATTTGACCATGACGGATTTCTCCGGCAGAATTCCCCGGACGGACTGGCTCTCCGCCATATAGGCGATCAGCAGGGCTCCTGTCTGATTGCCGTTCAGGAACTGATAGCGGCCTTCCGGATCCCGCACTTCGATCGCCATGCGGTCCGCGTCCGGATCCGTCGCGATCAGCACTTCCGCCCCGACTTCCGCGCCGAGCTTTTCCGCCATCGCAAAACCTCTCGGATCTTCCGGGTTCGGATAGCCGACCGTGGAAAATTCCGGGTCTTCGATCATCTGTTCCGCGACGTAGGAAACATTGGTAAATCCGCGCTCCTTCATGACGATCCCCATCGGAACGGCGCCGGCGCCGTGAAGCGGCGTATATACCAGCGGGACATCGAAATCGATCTCCTCCGGGCTTCTCTGTGCCATTCCGAGCACGAAATCGAGATAGGCGCGGTCCATTTCCTCCCCGAGAAGGACGATCATGCCTTTCTCCTTTGCGGTCTCGAAATCCTCTTTTTTGACCGCGCCGAAGAAATCCAGCTTTCCGATCGCCGCCGACATACCGTCTGCCACCGCGCCGGAAATCTGCGCGCCGTCTTCCCAGTAGACTTTATAGCCGTTATATTCTTTCGGATTGTGGCTCGCCGTCATATTAATACCGGAGAGGGCACCCGTCCTCCGGATCGCGAAAGACAGCTCCGGCGTCGGACGCATCGACGGGAAAATAAACGATTTAATACCGTTCCCCGCAAATATCTCCGCCGCCGCAAAGGCAAATTCCTGTGAGTGATAGCGGCAGTCATACGCGAGCACAACCCCGCGGGAAATATCCTCCCCCGACTGCAGAATGTACTCCGCGATCCCCTGGGTCGCCCTGCCGACCGTATAGGCGTTCATGCATGCGGTGCCCGCGCCGTAAACGCCGCGCAGTCCCGCTGTGCCGAAGGCGATCTCCTGATAGAATCTCTCGCCGACAGCCGCTTCATCATTTTCCATCGCGCTCAGTTCCGCTGCCAGCGGATCCGAGGAGGGTATATTTTCTTTCCAGTAAAGAAATCTCTCTTTTGCGTTCATGACATGCCTCCGTATTTTTTATTGATACAGACATTTTATCATTTTCCCGTCATTCCGTGTTGGTTTTCATGCTCTTTTATAAAAAAAGGACCTGCCTTTGCAGATCCCTTGCAATGATCTTTCCGGAGCAGGCCTGGAAAATGCATTTTTCCCGCCATTGCCGCTCATCGTTCCACTATGACCTTCCCCTCGGGCAGGGAAGGAGCTGACACGGTATAGGTTCCCGCGGGCATATCTTCCGAACTGAACGTAATATGGGAAAATGTCTTCGCTGCCGTCCCCTGATAGAGAACGGTTCCGTCCGGACCCGTGATCCGGATCTCATCCCCCTCCGCCAGCGTTTCGGCAAATGTATACTGCAGATATCTCTGTTTCGAATCCGTCTGGATGCTCTCCGCCTCCGCGGCGTCCCCCAGCGCGATGACTGTGCCTCCGTCAAGATAAATGCCGCAACCCGAATCCAGCGCCGCATTTCCCTCTTTCGCGGGTCCGTCCACAGTGATGTTCCCGCCGGCAATGCGCAGCGTTCCGTTCGTATCCAGTCCGTCGCCGTCCGCAAGGATGTGCAGTGTTCCGTTTTCAATACGGATAAAAGCGTCCTGCTGTACATGCGGATCAGTAGAGCCGGCAGCGTCATAAGGTTCCTCTTCTCCAAGGAGATAGGCTGCATTGACGCCGTCATCCGATGATGTTATGTCAACTTCTCCTCCGCCGATCACCACGGTTGCCGCTTCCAGTCCTTCTTTACATTCCGCTACCGTGAGGTTTCCGCCTTCCATAAGGAGAGCCGTCGCGGCGTGCATGGCGTCATCCTTGCAGGAGAGATTGACATTCCCGCTCTCCAGATAGATAAATCCTTTTCCTTCTTTGTAATCCGTTTTGGTGTGGACGGCGTCGTCCCCGGCATTCACCGTGAGATCGCAGTTCCGGATGCGGACCGAGTCCTCTCCCACAAGGCCTTTGTCTTTTGCGGTGACTGTCACTGTCCCGCCGCAAAGAACCAGGTCGTCCTTTGTGCAGATGCCGTGCGCGTACCCGGCCTCGACGGTCATTGCGCCGCTGCCGTTGATAGTCAGATCCTCTTTCGCGAAAATGACCGCGTCCACCCCGTAAATATCCCCCCGGGCCGTATATTCCGCTCCCGCATCCGCAAACCGGTTTACAGTTCCGTCCGCGAGGGTAATAACCACTTTATCCGCCATCCGGACCAGCACACAGGCGCTGTCTTTGCAGGTCATATCCACGCCCGCGAAAATAAGCCTGATTTTCGCGGTGATATCGGCATTGACGCAGATCTGTCCGTTGGAAGTCGTTCCGGTGATATAGTAATCGCCCGGCTGCTCGACCGTCACATACGCGCCCTCCGCGTACGCCCCTTTTCCCGCGACGGACGCATTTTCTCCCGAGAAGGTGATCTCCGTGCAGAACTCCTGATCCACGGTATCCTTCCGGTCCCACTTGGAGAAGAGCCGCATGCTCCGCAGCATTTCCGGGGTCGTGATCTTCGCCGGCGACGGAAAATCGCGGACATACTCCGTACCCCCGGCAGCATTTTCTGAACCGGAGGACGTATTTCCCGATGAATTATGTTTTCCGCCGCACCCCGCCGCAAGAAGAACGATAGCGAGGACAGCTGCCAGTATGAACCGCTTTTTCATTTTCGAGATCTCAGTGATACAAATTTCCCGTGCAGTGCGGGTTCCTCACCCGCTTTTCTTAAAGCTCTTCCGTCCGCAGGAGCATTTTTCCGATGCTGACTTCGAGATTGCCGTTTCTTGTGCGGATCTCGTCCAGGAATTTTTTCTCCTTGGCGCCGTTTTTCAGAACGACAGCGTACTGCAGTTTATAGAGGGATCCCATATTGGTCGTCCGCGCCTCGAGGAGCTCCGAGCGCTTCGTATATTTCTTGAAAATGGAATCGAACACCTCATCGTAGTCCAGATCCTCCGGGATCGTGATCCGCAGGAGCCTTTCGCGTCCGTTCTGTCCGATCTTCACGATGCTGAGAGCTGTGTACAGCAGCATCATAATGACCGCAAAAATAATCGCGATTCCCAGATACCCCATGCCCGTCGCGAGGCCCGTCGCCATGGCGAGGAAGATGACCGTGATCTCCTGCCCTTTCCCGGCAATGGACCGGAAGCGCACGAGGGAGAATGCCCCCGCCACCGCGAGACCGGCGCCGATATTGCCGTTGACCATCATGATAACCAGCTGCACGATCGCCGGCACCATGATCAGGGTGAACAGAACGCTCGGCGAGCAGTGGTTCACTCTGGAGTACATGAAAGCGATGAAAATGCCGATGAGCAGGGAGACGATGGTCGCTGCGAGAAACCCGCCGGGGGAGACCATGCCCTGTTTCACGATCGTTCCGAATAAGAAATCACCCATTTTCCACCTCATTTCCCGGGACTGCCGCTGCATCCCGCGCGTTTTCGCGTGCCTGTTTATTCACGTCTTCGACGCTTTTTTTCTTCACTGTTTCCGCCGGCTGTGCTTTTGCTTCCGGCACCGGCTTCTGTTTTGCCGGCTCTGCAGGTTTTGTTTCCGCTGCCGGTTTCGGTTTTGCCGGCTCCGCGGGTTTTGCGGCCGCTGCCGGCTTTGTGCCCCTTCTCTGTACTTTTGATTTTCCGAATCTGGAAAGATATGACTGCCCGTATTTGGAGAACGAGTGGGGGTAGATCTTCAGCTCATTCAGAAGATGCACCAGTTCCAGCGGCATAGCCCGCGGCACTTTCACTTCCATGATGCACTCGCCGTCATTCAGGATCTCCGTGCCCTCACTGCCTTCCGAAAGGTCACACAGCGGTCCTCTCTCCCGGTAGCGGATATTCCGATCAAAGGTGATGCGAAGATCCGGATCCTTTATTCCCGCATAGGCAGTCCTCTCGTAAATGATCACCATGCCCCGCGTGAGATCCCTGTTTCTCAGCAGGAAATAGTCGATCTCCTTCCCGATCTGGGTCACGGTCTTAAACGGTATGCCTTCTTCGAGGTGTCCGTACGCCTCCTCATAGGGCAGCGCGATCCTCCGCTTGTAGACGATTCCCTTGTATTTTTTCTTGAGTTCGAGAAATGTCTGCGATCCCTTCTCCGGCACCCCGTAACTGCGGATCCTCAGTTTTTCCTTGTAGACCGGCTTTTCGAGGGACCGGCGGATGATCCGGTAATCCGGCGTGTCATAGTACAGATTCAGGACCGTCGTCTCCCCGAATGCATCGGGTGCCGCGAGATCACCGATCCGCTTCATGAGCGCCTCATACTGCGCAGGACTCAGCAGATATTTTTTTTCGTATCGTTCAAATATGGCCTGATAATTATCCATCGCACCGCCGTTCGTTCACTGAAAAACCGCTGCACATCGCTTCATACGCTTTTAGCTGCAGCTTCTGTCCCTGCCCTTTCAGGGCTCACTGCAGAGCGTCCCGAAGCTGCTTCTTCTGTTCTTCCGTAAGTCCCATCACACCGTCGAGACTCTCGATCATGTCCTCCCGGATATTGCCGTTCCTGACGAAATCCCGGAGCTGTTCGACGCTCCGCTCCCACATATCGTAGTCCGACTGATTCGTGTAATCCCATCGCTCCCGGTCCCGTCTCACTTCCGGCTCCAGAAGGTCATGATAGCTGTCAATAATGGACAGCATGTTTTCATCCTTCAGAGTGTCTTTAAACAGCTCTGCGAGGCGGTCCACGAACATCTGCCGGAAGCTCTCATTTTCCATGAGACGCTGCATGAACCAGGCGTACTGCCGGTCAAGAGCGACCGCGTAGAAGCTGTCTCCCGCCGTGTGGAACGCCCAGTCAAGATCAAAGAGCGCCCAGGTGATCTTCAGCTTTCCGTCCGTCGAATAGCAGTAACGGACGTTGTAGCTGATATCCCCGTTCCGCGAGTAAGCCTCCATGATCGTCCAGTCGATCAGGCTCATGAGATCCACGCGCTCTTCCACCCACCGGTAATTGTCCGGATCGGAAAGATCATGTTCGAGCATCCAGTTCAGCACTTCCATGACATAGCTGTCTGCCTCCTGGTCCTCCTCGATCTTGCCGTGTTCGACCCGCGCGTTATAGTCCGGAACCCCGGCATGCTCCGCGACGTAGTCCGGAGAGAATCTTTCGAGAAGGGAGAAAATGCCCCAGTATCTGCCGTTAACGTAAAGAATGCAGAACTGATCGCTCTGGACATAAATATCCAGATCTTTTGAGATCGTCGCAAATGCCTCTGTCCGGAAGATCGCGCTTTCCATGTCCTCCCCGCCGCGCAGGACGAGTGATTTGAAGCGGGTGACGCCGTTGCCGAAAATATCCGCTTTCACGACGGACGTGCCGTATTTCGCCTTAAAATTCACGCGCATCGACTTCTTCACCATGATCCGGCGGCTCTCCGCCCCGGACATTTTGAGGCCGCAGTCCGCGTTGAACACAGTGCCGTTCTCGTTGAACAAAGTCAGGTTGGCATGTTTTTCCCAGTCCTGATAGTAATTGTTGTTATTTCCCTCTACGTAAATGCCGGTCTCCTCATCGAAGAGGTCGCTTTCATTGACGCTGAGGGAAAGGACCGGAAGGGTATGATTCTCATTGATGATATAGCTGAAGGTCCTGACCGGGCTGTCCAGCTTGCCGTCCATGCAGCTCATCGCCCGGATCACGGTCGTTTTGTCTATTTGGAACGGGTCTCCGTAGATCGCGGAATTCTTTGTCGGCCGGCTGCCGTCCGTCGTATAGTAAATGGTTCCTTCCCCGGACAGCGCAACGTTCAGGGAGGTGATATCATTGTAAATGCCCTCGGGCTCAGAAGACTGTGCCGCGCGGGTGACCATGAGCACCGGTTCGCCGTTCGCGGCGCCGGGCGTCGGCGTCAGGAAATACCCCGTCTTACCGCTGGAACTCCGGCCGATGCTGCCGCCTTCCGGGATCTCCCGGATGCACATCGCGTCGCACACTTTTCCGTCTTTGGCGAGAAGCACAACATCGTCGCTCCCGAAAGAAAAGCCGGTCACGTAGTCCTCGTACTCCTCCAGCGGATCATCACAGTAAATGATCACACACTCCCCCGGCGCGACCACGCGCTGCGGCAGCCTGCTTTTCTCGATCATTTTGCTGTCGTCGCTGAGATAGTAATCGGACAGCTCAACGGCGGAACCGGACGCATTGTAAAGCTCGACCCAGTCCGAGAAAATTTCACCGTCATGGGGGACCATGGACTCGTTCGCATTGACCGCTTCGGACAGAATAAGCCCTTCCGGGGCGGGAAGAGAATTCAGATAGCCGATATAGCCCGCGTCGGTATTTTCAAAACCGGGAGTAAAATAGGGAGTTTCCGTTCCGTCCGGAAGGATGGAGACATTATCGGACGCATTTTCAAAGGAAAATTCAGACAGGATCGTCCCGTCCTTTAAGGAAAGCAGGATCCGCTCTCCCTTTTTGGACAGGCGGAATGGCGCATAGAGATCATCTCCGGAAGTTTTCGCCGCTGTGCCGGCTCCCGCCGCATAAATGACTACCGCTTCTCCTGCCGCAAGTTCCCTGTCAGGGAGCGGGAAACTCAGCGGCTCATCCGCGTCGTCGGACAGATAGCAGTTCTTAAGAGAAATCTCCTCACTTCCCGTATTAGTGATCTCGATCCAGTCATCATACGAGCCGTTGCTGCCGCGCACTGCCGCTTCATTGCCGGGCATGACTTCCGTAATGGAAAGAACAGCCGGATCCGCCGCTTTGCGGGAACCGCATGCGGTGAGAACAGCTGCTGCAAGGAGCAGTATGAAAATTGCTGCTTTGCTGCGTCTTTGCATAAAAAATAGAAAAAAGCTCATAATGCCTAAATAACACTTCAACTTAGACATTATAAGCTTTCTGTGCTGTTTTTGTCGAGTAAAAATATCTTTGCTCTATTACCGCTTTGGATTATTCTCCGTCTGCATCGCTGTCCGCCTGCGCATTTTCATCCTCTTCCGAGGTGCTCTCCGATGCGGAGCCGCCTTCTCCGGGCGTATAGATCCTCTCGCCGGCAAATGTGACGTCATCCTCTCCGAACAGCGTCCGGTAGTAATCATTGTCCAGTGTGACCCGGGACTGCAGGATTTTATTTTCCACCTGCCGGTGGATTCCTTCCACATATCCCTCTTCTACAGTGACGCCGTCTCTCGGATAGAAGACGTCTTCATTGGAATCATATTTTCCTTTGTCCGTCACCCAGCAGAGATTGTTCCAGAAGACCAGCGGCGGGGTCCCGCCGAATACATCCCGTCCCGGCAGCAGTCTCGAGTCATATTCGAGTCCGAACAGATTCGAGAGCGTCGGCACGATGTCAAGGCTGAAGACAGGATCGCTGACCTCCACGGCTTTGTCTTTGTCCGCGTGTTCAAGGCACCCGGACCAGATCACAAGATTATTCCTGTCACGATCATAGGCCACATCCTCGCTGTGACCTAGGAGATCCACGATGTAGTTCTCGTCATTGCCCCACGCTTCGCCTGTTCCGAGACCGTAGGGATAGTGGTCGCCCACCATAACGATTACAGTATCATCGGCGATCCCCGCTTTTTCCAGCTTGTCCACGAGGATCTTCATGGATTCCTCGAGCTCCATCTGATAGCAGATATAATACTTGGTCTTTTCCTTATACTGATCTCCGACGGCCGCATTGACGCGTTCATAGTACCGGTCAACCAGATGTTCATCCGCCTCGTATTTGGCGTGGCCGCTCAGCGTCATGTAATAAATATTGAAGGGTTCCTTGTCGAGGAACAGATCGACGGTATTTTCAAACATCGTCGTGTCGTCCGGATAAATGTACCCGCACAGGTCCTCGATTCCGCTCTTATTGGCAACGAACTGGTTGTATCCGAGATTTTCGTGTGTATTGTTCCGCTCGTAATAGCCGCCGTCACCGTTGTGGAAGGCGCAGCTTGAGTATCCGAGCCGCTGCAGCTGATTGCCGATCGTGAAATAATTGTTATTGTTCTGGGTCCGGATCATGGAATCATCGCCGTAGCGCGACGCCATGCCTATGAGATACGCCACTTCACCGGTAGTAGTGGAACCGCCCCATTCCGGCTGATAGTACTCGGAAAAATAAATTCCGTTATGCGTCAGTCTCCAGAGGGTCGGCGTAAGCTCTTCGCTGATGAAAGAGCCGCAGTAGGATTCCGCGCAGACCATGATCAGGTTTTTACCCTTGAACAGACCGGTGTACTCATTTTTCTGCGAAGGAGTGACGTTCTGCACGTAACTTGTCAGCGACCTGACTTCGTCATTGCTGCTGTTCTCCGCCGGGGTGAAGTCTATATTCATCGTATTCGGACCGGTCGGTACAGAGGGCTGCGCGGGAGCTGTTCCCGTTCCGGTGCCTGTTCCGGTACCGGTGACAGTGCCATTCCCGGTCCCCTCGGCTGTGCCTTCTCCCGCTCCGGCATTTTCCGCGCCGCTTTCCGCCGAAACCGGTTCCTCCGTGGCGTGGAATTTGGAGTTCTTATTTCCGAATATTCCGTAATGGAAACTCAGCCGCTGGCTCAGCGTCAGGCCGAATGTCTCCGTCGCACGGTTAAAATCAAACTGCGCGCCGTACATCGCCGCGTTTTTCCCGTGTCCCGCAATGACAGAAGTCATGAAGAACAGGATAATCGCTCCGCCTGCCAGCGCGGCGGTAACCTGTCTTTGCACTCTGCGTGCGGTCAGATACCATTTTCCGTACACAAAATAGGCGACGACCGGAAGCATGAAAAGAACGATCTTCGGAAGACCGAAAATAATACTGCGGAAGAGCTCCCCGCTGTATTTTGTCGCGACATTTCCGGCGCCGGACATCAGATTCCGGAAAGACATATAAGTCCGGTAGACACTTCGGATCAGACTTTCGGCTGTAAAGAAGACGCCGTTGACCGCGAGAATGATCTTTGTCAGGAGACGGTTCGTCTTCTTCTTAAAACACGAAGTCAGGGCTGCGTAAAACAGTCCGACCGATCCCGCAAAGAGCAGCATATAAAAGAAATGCCGGAAAATACCCGTTCCCGCGAAAATCTTCAGCAGCAGCTCATTGTAGAGCATCGTCGCCGGAAACAGCCACAGGCTCTCTTTAAGCTTTCTTTTGCTTCCGGATCTTCTGCCGGCGGCATTTCGGGAGGCAGGTCTCCTGACGGATGCCCTTCCGGAGGCTGCTCTTCCGGAGGCAGGTCTTCTGACGTCCGCATTCCCGGAAGCGGGTCTTCTGCTGCCGGAAGGTCTGTTCCCCGACGTTCTGACTTTTGATGTTGTATTTCCGGTTCTTCTGTTTTCGGACGTCCCGCGGGCCGCTCTGCCTGCTCCGGCGGATCTGCGCGCGGAACTTCTTTCGGCGGATCTGCGGTCTGTGTTGTTCCGAACTGTCCGGTCACCGGAAGAAACAGGCGTACTGCGCCTGTGTTCTTTTGCATCCGTTTCTGATTTTAAATCCCGGTAGTCAAAGTCTCCCTCTTCCTCCAGGATCTCTCTTATATCTTCTGGTAAACTCATTTGTGAGAAGCTCCCTTATTTTCGAACGAAAACCATTATAGTCCCGCCTGGTTTTCATTGTCGAGTTAAAAATATGGAAATATGTGTGAAATCAGGCATTTTTATGAATATGACCTGTTCTTAATTGATATTTTTCTCCAGTAGATCGCTTTCTTAATGAAGACTCTCTTTCATAAAAGTTGCTTTCTCAATGAAGACTCTCTTTCAAAAAAATTGCTTTCTCAATGAAGACTCTCTTTCATAAGTCGCTTTCTCAACGAAGGCTCTTTTTCAAATTAGTCTTTTTCGCCGGGAAGGCTCTTTCTCAAATAAATTTATCTCAAACAGAATTCATTCTAAATCGGTTTCCTCGCGCGCTTCACGATTGCAGCCGCGAAAACTTCACTTACCACCTCAACTTTGCAAATTCTCATCGATTTCTGAAAAAAGACACCAATATTCCCTACAATCATTTTACATAACATTCGATTACGTAAACCAAAACAAATTCAAATGCAAGATATGCATAAAAAACGTGCAAAAATCACAATAAATAAAAAATAAGGTACCATTTTCACGAAAAAATGGTTACCTTATTTTCAAAACCTTTTGATTTTTGCACGAAGTTTACATAACTCCGCTGGCCCGGTAAAGCTTGTTCCTTCCAGTCAAACCTTGTTCCTTCCAAACAAACCTTGTCCCAGCCACGCAACGCCTGTTTTTCACATATCAGGCATCCCCGCTAAGACTCCGACAGCCCTCTTACACAAGCACCTTCGACAAAAACTCCCGCAGGCGCGGATTTTCCGGATTGCTGAAGAACTCCTTCGGCGGCTTGTCTTCCTGGATCTTTCCGTTGTCGATAAAGATCACTCTGCTCGCAACTTCTTTCGCGAATCCCATCTCGTGGGTCACAACGATCATGGTCATACCCTCTTTCGCGAGGGTCTTCATGAGTTCCAGAACTTCGCCGACCATCTCCGGATCGAGCGCGCTGGTGGGTTCATCGAACAGAAGGACCTCGGGATCCATCGCGAGAGCCCGGACGATGGCAATGCGCTGTTTCTGTCCACCGGAGAGCATATTCGGATACTCATCCGCCTTATCGGCAAGACCGATCCTCTCCAGAAGTTCCATCGCTCTTGCATCCGCCTCTTCCTTTGTCTTCTTATGGAGCATGACGGGCGCAAGGGTGATATTCTTTTTCACGGTCATATGCGGGAAAAGATTGAAGTGCTGGAAGACCATTCCCATGCGGGAGCGCACTTCGTCGATCTTTTTATCCGTCACTTCTTCCCCGTCGAGCAGGATCGTTCCGCCGCTGGGTTCCTCAAGGTGCGTAAGGCACCGGAGAAAAGTGGATTTTCCGCAGCCGGAGGGACCGACGATGCAGATCACATCGCCTTTCTCGACATCCAGATCGATGCCGTCCAGAATGTAGCGTTCCGTAAATTTTTTCTTCAGTCCTTTAACGGCGATCACTTTGTCTCAGCCTCCTCTCCAGTATTCCGAGCAGCCATGTGAAGATCATGACCAGAATAAGGTAGATCGCTGCGATGCCAAGCAGCGGGAACATGGCTTCGTAGGTACGGCCCATGACGCCCTGTGCGGCGTACAGCAGCTCCTTGCCTCCGATGACCGTGATGAGCGACGTATCCTTTAACAGGATAATGAACTCGTTGCCGAGCGCCGGCAGCACGGCTTTTATGGCCTGCGGAATAATAATGCGGATCATCGTCTGAATATAATTCAGCCCGAGGCTCCGGCCGGCTTCCATCTGCCCGCCGTCCACCGCCATGAGGCCGCCGCGGATGATCTCGGAAACATACGCCCCGGAGTTGATCCCGAGGGTCAGCGTACCGACAAAAGTAAAATTCCTGCTGTGGGAAAATATGACCATTCCCATGATGAGGAGCTGTACCATCATCGGCGTTCCGCGGATCACCGTCACATAGATTTTGAAAATAGAATTGAGAACGCCCAGAATAATGTTTTTCCGGGACTTCTGCTGGTCATGCGCCGTGCGCACCAGTGCCACGATCGCGCCGAGCAGAACGCCCAGCAAAAGTGCGAATAAGGTAACGACCAGCGTCGTTCCGACACCCTTCAGATACAGGACCCAGCGGTCATTATAAAGAAATGCCTGATAAAATTTCAGGAAGAAATTATCTCCGAAACCGAGTTTTTCGCCGGATTTCACGAGTTCCGAAAGAAACTCATACTTGGTTGCCCAGTCCACCTGCGCCCGCCTTTCTGATCAAATAGAAGAAATTTTCTTGAATACAGCCGGGAAAATGCCATCGCGCTCTCCCGGCTGTCCTTTAATCGTTTTGTTTTTTTATTATTCAGCAACAATGTATTTGTCAATGATCGCCTGAACCGTTCCGTCGTTCTGCAGTTTGGTAAGGGCAGCGTTGACGGCTTCGAGAAGTTCGGGGTTGTCTTTGCTTACGCCGATCGCGTAGTCTTCCGTGACATACTCGGTGTCGAGAATCTTGAGGCCCGGATTGGCTTTGACAAATTCTTCCGCCGGAGCGCTGTCGATAACGACGCAGTCGACCTGACCGTTGTTCAGCGCCTGGACAGCGGTAAGACCGTTGTCATAGGTTGTGACATGGTCCGCGCCGAAGTCTTCTTCACAGTAAATGTTTCCTGTCGTTGCGCGCTGCGTGCCGATCATGTGATCTGCAAGATCTTCCACCGACGCGATATCGGAATCTTCCGGAACAATGATGACCTGAACGCCCGTTGCGTAGGAATTTGAGAAATTCATGACCTTCAGGCGTTCTTCTTTAACCGTGACGCCTGCCATAACGATATCACTCTTGCCTTCCTGCGCTGCAAGAAGAGCTGCGTCGAAGTCCATATCGTCGATCTGGAGTTCAAGGCCGAGTTCTTTCGCGATCGCTTCCGCGATCTCAACATCGATTCCCTCGAATCCGCCGTCATCCGTCGTGTTCTCATACGGCGGGAAAGCTGCATTTGTGCTCATC
The DNA here is from genome assembly GCA_015057835.1 of Lachnospiraceae bacterium. Lineage (GTDB taxonomy): Bacteria > Bacillota > Clostridia > Lachnospirales > Lachnospiraceae > Chordicoccus. The sequence goes on along the minus strand of SVDL01000024.1, from coordinate 8,064 downwards.
GTGAGCTTGCCGGGGGTAACGGTTTTGAATCCGCCGTCGGTCGTCTCAGCTGTATTTTCAGTAGATTCCACAGCTACGGATTCCGCAGCTTCGTCTTTTTTCTCTTCTGATGCGGATCCGCCGCACGCAGCGAGAGAAAGCGTCATGGCCATTGCCATCGTAACAGCAAGTATCTTTTTCATAGTATTCAGTCTCCTATCCTTCATTTTCTGATCTTCTCAGAATCACCTTAGTATAAATGCATATTTATGCAATGTCAAGTTTGCGAGTGTATAATGTTCCAAACAATATAATAAGAAGGCAGTGCTCCGGACATTCCTTCTCCGGGCACGCCTTCTCTGAAAGCAGGAATTGAAAAAAGGATCTCCGGGAGTTTTCCCGAAGATCCTTTCTGCTTTCGCATCAGCGAAATACTTGTTTTATCGATCCGGACGAATCAGTCGCAGGTCGAGCCGCCGTCAACCGGAAGAGCTACGCCGTTAATAAAGGAAGCTTCTTCGGAGGCGAGATAAAGGACCGAATTCGCGACGTCTTCCGCAGTGGCAAAACGGCCGAGCGGCACTTCGCCGAGGCGCTCCGCTTTGAATGCGGGATCTTTCAGACGCTCCGCCAGCATCGGAGTATTGACCGTGCTCGGGCAGATGCAGTTCGCGCGGATATTTTCGTGGCCGTAGCGGGAAGCGATACTCTTTGTGAGCAGTGTTACCGCACCCTTGGTGGCGGTATAGGCTTCCGTCGTGAACTTATGGCCGATCAGACCGCACTGGGAAGAAGTTGTGATGAAGGATCCGCCGCCCTGTTTGCGGAACTGCGGAATGATATATTTCATGCCGAGGAATACGCCGCCGGTGTTGACAGCCATCATCTTCATCCATTCTTCCATGGTCATCTCTTCCACGTTCTTGCGGATGTTGATGCCGGCATTGCTGACCAGGACATCGATGTGGTCCGTCTTCGTGAGAATATCGGCAACAACTCTCTGCCAGTCTTCTTCCACGGTTCCGTCGATCGGTTCAAAATAGGCTTCCACACCTTTTTCGCGGAGCATGCTGCAGATCTCATTTGCCTTCTCCTCCATGAACGGAAGATCCAGGATATAAATATTGGCGCCGTTGTCAGCGAGCACTTCCGCCATCGCGGTTCCGAGTCCGCCCGCACCGCCAGTGATCAGTATGTTTTTGCCTTTTACATTCATTTCGTGTCTCCTTTCCCGTCCGCCGATTCGAAACAGCCTGTACGCAGACGGCAACCCATGAATTTTTCTCCTCCGCTATCATAGCAAAGATTATGAATTATAGCAATGGTGTCATGCTGTCCGCGCTGAAAAACAGAGTGGAAACGTTGTGAAGCAGCGCCGTCGTCGCCGGCGGCAGTATGCCGAAAACGCCCAATGCGATCAGTGATCCGTTGAACAGCATGATCCGGCGGTAGTTGCCGCGGATCCGGCTCATAAGCGCTTCCGACAGGGTACGGAGGGTCACCAGTTCATACAGGTCGTCGACCGAGATCGTGATATCCGCGATCTCCCTCGCAATCGCTGCTCCGGCGGAGATGGCGATTCCGACATCCGCCTCGGAGAGAGCCGGCGAATCGTTGACGCCGTCACCGACCATGATCACTTTTCTCCCGCTTTCCTTTTCGCTGCGGATAAAAGCAGCTTTATCTTCCGGCAGCACTTCCGCGTAAAATGCATCCACGCCGAGCATCTCTGCCACCGCTTCCGCCGTCGTGCGGCTGTCTCCTGTCATCATGACGAGTTTAGTAAATCCCTGCTCATGCAGCGCCCGGATCACGTCGGCAGCTTCCTCCCGGACGGGATCTTCAATCAGAATAACCGCCGCCAGGACCTGGTCGATCGCAAGGTAAAGATGCGAACAGGTTCTCGGAAGAGAATCGAATTTGTCTTCCTCCCCCGGCGGAATGCTGCATCCTTCATCTTCAAAGATAAAATGACGGCTTCCGATCAGCACCCGTTTCCCGCCGATGGAACTGGCGATACCGTGGGCAACGACATATTCGACCCTGGTGTGTTCTTCCTCGTGCTTAAGATCTCTTCTTTTTGCCTCTTCCACGACCGCATTGGCGATAGAATGAGGGAAGTGTTCCTCAAGGCAGGCTGCGAGCCGCAGCATTTCCCTTTCTTCATTTCCGCAGAAGGACACCACTTCCCGGACTGTCGGCGCCGCGTGCGTCAGGGTGCCGGTTTTGTCAAATACGATCGTCTGCGCCTCGGCCATATTTTCGAGGAATTTTCCTCCTTTTACGGAAATGCGGTGGTCCCCGCATTCCTTCATGGCCGAAAGGACCGAGATCGGCATGGCCAGTTTCAGGGCGCAGGAAAAATCGACCATCAGGATCGCGAGGGCCTTGTTGACGTTTCTTGTAAGAAGATAGGTCAGGGCTGTCCCGCCAAGGCTCCACGGCACCAGCTCATCCGCGATGTGCGCCGCCTTGCTCTCCACGCCGGATTTCAGTTTCTCGGATTCCTCGATCATCCGGATGATGCGGTCATAGCGGCCGCTTCCGAGCGCTTTTCCGACCCGGATCGCAAGTTCTCCCTCTTCGAGGACCGTTCCGGCGTAGACCGCGCTGCCCTCCCCTTTCCGGACGGGCATGGATTCACCGGTCATCGACGCCTGATTGACGGAAGCTTCTCCGCCTGTCACAATACCGTCGAGCGGAATGAGATTTCCGGTTCTCGCAATGACGACGTCCCCCACCTCGACCTGGTCGATCGGGATCAGCACTTCCGCTTCCTCCGTCCGGATCCAGACTTTGTCCACATTGAGATACATGCGCTGCGCAAGGTCATCGACTGATTTTTTATGTGTCCACTCCTCGAGAATGCCCCCCGTATCCAGCAGGAACATCACCGTTCCGGCCGTCGCGATATCGCCCCGGAACAGGGAGACCGTGATCGTCGTCGCGTCAAGGACCGAGACTTCCAGCTTTTTTCTGGCCAGAGACTCCAGTCCTTTCGCGATATATTTCAGGGATTTCACAGCCGTGACCACTGTCCGGAGCGGCATGGGAAGCAGGAATCTTGTAATGATTCTCCTGACGAGCAGGAAAAAGAATTTGTCCTCGTACTGCCGTGTCAGTTCCCGTCCGGTATGTTCGGGGACGGCGGCTTCGGAGGTCTCATAATCGAATTCCGCAAGAGCTCGGGCCACGTCCTCCCTGGCTTCCGGAAGGAACTGCACGACCGCATCCATCGTCCTTTCATGGACCGATGCTTTTGCCACACCTTTGACCGCCTGCAGATAATACTGCAGCTGATCCGCCTGTCCCGGCGTCATCCGGTACTGGTTCATGCGGACGCGCATCCGTCCCCGGGATTCATGTAAAATCTGACATTTCAAGATAATCTGTCCTCTGTCTGCGTTTATTTTGCTGCACTGCGGCGTTTCGCCGTCTTCTTTTCAGGCTCCGGATCCGCCTTCTCTTCGATCTGAGTCGCCGCCGCCAGAACCGCTTTCGCGTCTTCGATCTTCTTCGCTTCCCACGCTGCTGCGCGTTTCTCGTTCAGTTCCTTCGCGTCCGCCGCGATATCACTGCAGTTTTCCGCGATCAGAGTGGCGTCCGCGACGACTTTATCCTTCATGCGAAGGACCGCTGCCGTAATATGCGTATACGCCTTTTTTGCGTCCTGCGATCCGAGGATCTTGACGCCGTATGAACCGATCAGTGCACCGCCTGCCAGAATTCCAATTGTTCCAAGTACCATCTTTCATACCTCTCTTTTCTTTAATTAATTAATATGATTCACAGGTTCCGTTTGGAGATCCTGTAAAAGTTCATTGCCTGAGCCGCAGAGCATTGCGGCGCGTCCGGCCACGGCTCACTCTGCGTTCTTCAGCACCTCCGCCGGGCGGATGCGCCGCACTCTTCCGGTGAGCAGAAGCGTGATAAGGAAGCAGCTCCCCACAATAAAAACATAAATTCCCGCATAGACAAGCGGCGTCATCCTAAGATCCATGCCGCAGGCCACATTGGAGATCATCAGGGGGTAAAGCGCGTCAATCATTATTTTCGAGAGAGCGATCGCAGGAAACGCTCCGATGGCGATCAGGAAAAAATTGCCGCTCAGATACATTTTCCGGATCTCTTTATCGGTGTAGCCGATGATCTTCATCATGGAAATATCGTAGGCGGAATGATCCACCATCACCCCGAGCATAAGATACATGACGGCCAGGGAGATGAGCGAGGAGAGCCCGACCATAAAATAAATCATTGACCACATGAGGTTGATAAAGACATCCCCCGATTTCCGGATCTGTTCTTTCGTCAAAGTGCTGTACAGTCTCCCTCCCGGAATATCAAGTTCCCGGTCGGAGAAGACGACATTGTAATAATCGTCGGGCTGCCCCATAAGGTCCCGCATCGCCCCGATCTCCATAACCGCGTAAAAGCCCGGCGAGTACTGAAAGACGGATTGAACGCGGAAGGCGTAAAGTCTTTCGGAGGCCTTATCTTCCACTGTAAAGACATCTCCCTCCGAGAGCGCGTATTTCTGTGCCATTGCGCTCGAGACGGAGACTGCGTTCTGCGCGTCCCCCGTAGTCACTTCGAAATAAGGATTGTCTTCCGGCATTCCGAGCAGCGTCACATCAAGATCATAGCCGAAACGCTCCTTGGAAAATCCCTCCGCATATCCGGCGCTCCCGCCTTCCGGCGCTGTTTTTTCAGGGTATTTATAGAGATACATGTATTCATATTTCGTATCCGCTTCATTGTCGACACGGATATGTCCGCACATCACCCAGCAGTCGATGCCGATCCAGACCAGCACAAGGCAGATAAAAAGGCCGGCGACCACGGTCAGAACGGACCGGATCTCCCGCATCGTCTGCTTCATCGAAAACCTTGCGGTAAAAGGACTCCTCTCAAATCCGATATTAGACACGCGGACCTGCTTTTTTTCTTTCCGAAGAAGAGACAGTGCGGAGCGTTTCAGTCTGCTCCGGATCGACAGACAGCTGACCAGAGCTGCGATGAGAGGCGGAAGCACGACACCGTAGACGATAATATAGGGGATCGGCCGAACCGGCAGATCGGGCACGGAATAATAGAGGTAAGTGTCCATCATCTGATATCGGATCCCGGCGGCGGTGTGTCCGAGAACCGTTCCGGCAATACCGGAGAAGAAAGAGACGATGGTCGGCAGAAGAATGTAATGATGCATGAGTTCCTGTCTTTTGACGCCCATTGCGTACAGCGCCCCGATCACCGCGCTGTCTTCATCGATCCCGTGAAGAATAAAAACGGTCATCACATAGGCGAACAGTGCAAGTATGATCACGCCGGCCAGAAGACTCCCGTACAGATTGATCATAACGTCGTCTTGCGCGGCATCGATCCTGAGGTTATCCTCCGCCATGACAAACTGCTGCAGATTGTGGATCTCCGGTTCCATGGCCCTGCGGAAGTCCTCCGCGTCCTCTTCATCAAACAGGAACGAATCCACGAGATCAAGAAGGAGGCTTACACTCTCCGTCTGCTCTCTGTAATACTGCTGAAAGTAAGGATCTTTGATATCCCTCACGCGGAAAGGAAATGATTCAATAAGCTTCCGCAGTTCTTTCCCTTCCATTCCTTCGGGAAGACGGAAGCTGTACACATATGTCTCCGCCTGCGCGGCGTTTCCACCCGCGCGCAGCTCCTCATAGCAGTCTCCTGACACAAAGCCCGGTCCGAACTGTTTGCTGTCGACAATGCTGTCCGTCATGCCTTTCATCGGGCTGTTGTAGTCCGGCACTGTCCCGATTCCCGTGATCCGGAACAAATGTCCGGCAAATGTCACCTCGTCCCCGACCGTGAGATCATGGACCTCACAGTAGCGGCGTTCCAGAACGATCTCATTTTTCTCACGAGCTTCCTCTCCGTCAAGAAGCTCCAGGAGATCGATTTCTTCACGGTTCCGGAAAATGCGCAGGCAGCTCCCGTCCGGCAGTTCAAAGTCCATATAGAACTGCCGCTCTAAAATGACGCCGCGGTCCCGGATCGTTTCTTCCTGCTCCCCGGACAGCACCGAAAATGTCCGGAACTGTCCGTCTTCCATCCTGCTCAGGCCGTCATGCTCCCGGACACCCCGGATCACCGTCTCCGCCGCTCCAAGCAGTGAGACGATCATAAACACCGCCACGGTGATCAGCATTCCCAGAATCAGGTAGCGGAGCCAGCTGTCCCTCAGTTCCCGTAATGTTCTCCTCCGCAGTATTTTCTGCATTTTAGCCGTCTCTATCTTCGCTTAGCTTTATTTATCGCCGCTTAGTTATCATTATCTTTGCTTTGATGTCACTACTTACAATTAAGCTTACCTAACTTTCGTGTAAGAAGACTATATCACCTTTCAAAGTAAATGAAAAGAGATCTTTTGTGCGGTCTTGACAAAAATGGATCTGTAAAGCAACTGGGACTTTGAATTTAGACGGCAAGGTGATAGAATGGCATAAGGTAAAGCCTGCTTAAGGACATCAAAAGCATTTTATAAATAACGGAGGAGAATACGATTATGGGCACTGTTACCATTATGGATCACCCGCTGATTCAGCATAAGATCAGTCTTATCCGCAACAAAAAGACAGGAACCCGCGATTTTAGGGCCATTATTTCTGAGATTGCAATGCTCGAGTGCTACGAATCCACAAGAGATCTGGTACTGGAAGACGTTGATATCGAGACTCCCATCTGCAAAACCACAGGAAAGAGACTGGCAGGAAAAAAACTGGCCATCATCCCGATCCTTCGCGCAGGCCTCGGCATGGTGGAAGGTCTTGAAAAACTGATTCCCAGCGCGAAAGTCGGTCACATCGGCATGTACCGTGATCCGGCGACCTTAAAGCCCGTGGAGTACTACTGCAAGCTTCCGGCCGATATCGACAAACGCGATGTTTTCGTTGTCGACCCGATGTGCGCGACCGGCGGATCCGCGATCGACGCGATCAACGCCCTGAAAGAGCACGGCTGCAACAATATTCGTTTTCTCTGCATCATTGCCGCACCGGAGGGACTCAAAGCACTTCAGGAAGCCCATCCGGATGTTGACATTATCGTAGGCGCTCTCGATGAAAAGCTCAACGATCACGGGTACATCGTCCCGGGACTCGGTGATGCGGGCGACCGCATTTTCGGAACCAAATAAAATGAATACAAAAAAGGAATTTGACCGGAACATCGATCCGGATTCAAATTCCTTTTTTAAAGAAAATATTGTCTGTTTAGAATAAGGAGGGCTTGTATGAGCAAGCAAACAGCAATCGGAAATGAAGCTATCTATGACGCAAAGAGCCTTGGCGGCGCCAGTGTCGCCATCCTCGGCCTGCAGCACCTGTTCGCAATGTTCGGGGCGACGATCCTTGTCCCGCTTCTGACAGGACTCCCGGTCTCCACGACCCTGCTTTTCGCAGGTCTCGGAACTCTTCTGTTCCACTTAATCACCGGCATGAAGGTTCCGGCTTTCCTCGGTTCCTCATTTGCTTTCCTCGCAGGTTACTTTGCGATCGCTCCCAACGGAGAGGCGGATCTTCTGCCCTACGCGTGCTTCGGCGTCGCGCTGGCGGGTCTCGTCTATCTCATCCTCGCGGGACTGTTCCGCGTTTTCGGCGCCAGCAAAGTCATGCGGTATTTCCCGCCGATCGTAACCGGCCCGATCATCATTGCCATCGGTATCAACCTCGCGCCTTCCGCGATCAATAACTGCGCAACCAACTGGCTCATCGCCCTGGTCGCCATCGCCATCGTCATCATCTGCAACATCTGGGGCCGCGGCATGATCAAGATCATCCCGATCCTCTGCGGCGTTATCGGCTCCTATCTCGTTGCGGCAATGATTCCCGGCACGATCGACTGGAACGTCGTAAAAGAAGCCGCATGGATCGGCCTTCCGATCCAGTGGAACCGCACCGTGTTCGGCCTTCTCTCCAGCGGCAATGTGGACAAATCGCTCCTCATCACCGCCGTCATCACGATCATGCCGATCTCCTTCGCGACCATGATGGAACATATCGGAGACGTTTCCGATATGTTCCATCATGGTCGCGAAGGAGATCGGCATGATCG
>SVDL01000118.1 GCA_015057835.1 Lachnospiraceae bacterium | reverse complement strand
AGACGCCTGCGGAACTGATCGCGGTGCCGCAGCCCGAGAAGAAAAGAGGCAAAAACTCGAAAAAGAACACCTGAAGAACGGCAGAAGACGGAAGACGATACAGATTGCATTTGCGGAAAGGACAGCGGCGGTGAATCGCTGCGGAGCGGAATATGAGCAAAATATTAATCGTAGAAGACGAAGCTTCGATCGCGGAGCTGGAGAAGGATTATCTGGAACTTTCCGGATTTGACGTTGACATTCAGAACAACGGAAAAAACGGACTGGAAGCGGCCATGAGCGGGGAATATGATCTTATGATCCTCGACCTTATGCTTCCCGGCGTGGACGGATTTGAGATCTGCAAGACCGTCCGGGAAGAAAAGAACATGCCGATCATCATGGTCTCGGCAAAAAAGGATGACATTGATAAGATCCGCGGCCTGGGGTTGGGAGCGGACGATTACATGACGAAGCCGTTCTCCCCCTCAGAGCTGGTGGCGCGCGTCAAAGCCCATCTCGCCCGTTACGACCGTCTGGTCGGCTACCGGGAAGCGCACAATGAGGTGATCGAGATCCGGGGCCTCAAGATCGACAAGACCGCGCACCGCGTGTGGGTCAACGGAGAGGAGACCCAGTTCACGACGAAAGAATTCGACCTGCTCACGTTCCTCGCGGAAAATCCGAACCACGTTTTTTCCAAGGAAGAACTGTTCCGGGAGATCTGGAACATGGAATCCATCGGAGATATCGCGACCGTGACAGTGCACATCAAAAAGATCCGCGAGAAAGTGGAATTCGACACCTCCAATCCGCAGTATATAGAGACGATCTGGGGCGTCGGGTACCGCTTTAAGATTTAAAATCGGAGACGAAAAGCCGGGAAGCCGCATAAATACTGAACAAAACGGCGCTTTATCCAACTAAAATCAGAGAAAAAACTACCAGAAAAACTACCAAAACTCAGAAATCTGTCTTATACTTATGAATGGAGGTAGTTTATGGCAAAGAAAGACACCTACAGAGAAACGGGTTATCCCGGCATTAAACAGCGTATTAGTGATGGAAAATACATCGTTACGATCGACCTGGGCCGCCAGCTTCGGATGAACAAGAAGACCGGTGAGATGGAAATGCGGCAGGTCAAAACGACAAGGTATCCCGCAACACTAAAAGAGGCGAAAGCCCTCATCGGGGCAAATAATAAAGCGAAACAAAAAAGCAAGACGACCGGTATCACAAATAAGGTGCCCTTCAAGCGGGCGCTGAAGGAATACACGGAGTTTTACAAAGACGGCTGGTCGGATTCCTATGCTGGGCAGAAACAGGCGCAGGCCAAACGAATGCAGGCATATTTCGGAAGCCGGGATGTCCGCTCGATCAGTACGCTAGATATTGAAGAATTCTTTAAATGGTGCAGGGAGCCGCAGCAGGGCTTCCCGCATCCTCTCGGCAATAATTCCATTCAAAAGATCCGCACACACCTGCTTGATCTCTGGAAATACATGAAGAAAAATCCGGCCAAGTACGGCGTAAAGGAAAATGTTGTCATTGATTCGGATTACGGAGACATTTCCCGGTTCGAAGCAACGATCTTGAATGCGGAGCAGATCAACTATTTCCTTGAGTACTGTGTGAAAAATGAAAAGGACTATTCCACGTTTGCCATGCTGGGACTGCCGGTCCTGACCGGCCTCCGGCGCGGAGAACTGTGCGGCATCCGCTGGCGGAATGTAGATTTTGAGAAGAAGCTGATCGATGTCGAGTATCAGCGGGTACAGATCTCAACGGGCAGTATCGAGAAGGTCCCGAAGGGCGGAAAAGACAACGGACGGTCGCGGGAAGAACGAAAGCAGAGATATGCGGCTCTGCCGGACTGCCTTGCAAAGCTTCTGCATTACATCTGGGATCAGCAGACGGATCTTTTGGACCGGGAACCGGAGCCGGACGAGTTCGTCTTCATGACAAAGGTCAACCTGGTGAACAACTATTTGCCGCACCCGGGCAAGGTGAGCCGGCGTTTTTCTGAACTGCAGAACCGGATGAATCACGTGCGGAAAAAAGCGGGACTCGAACCGATCCCGCATGTACGGCTGCATGATCTGCGGCATACGTTTATCAGTCTGTGCCTGAACGGCGGTGTGAATGAGTTCCAGGTTTCGGCGAACTGCGGACATGAATATGACAGTAAAGGGAACAGTACTACCGTTGCCACTTACTGGCACGACGACGGCAACCGGGATGATATTATTGCCTTTATTGACAAGACGATCACGGCGAAGCTGAAGATCCCGGATATGAGGGAATAAAGAGGGATATGTTTTTTATGAGAGCAATGACACAAAGAATACATCTGCTAAGTGCAGGCACCATCGGGATATGCTTCCTGCTGACTTCAACGGCATATATGGCATGGACATATCATATCATGGATCTGGCGCAGGCACCGCTGTCCGATGCTGTAACGATGATTATAGGGTATCTCTTTCAGGCCGCTGGTGTAGGCCTGTTTTCCCTGATGATGCGGCACCGTGAGGATTTGGCAAAAGTGACTGTCTATGCTGCGCTTGGCCTGCATATGCTCTTTCTCGTGCCTTCTGTCCTCGGCGGCTCTTTCGTACAGGCGGCTGCTTTTGGCTGCGCAATGAATCTTTTCTGCGGATGGGTTGCGGGATACTATCTGTATCGGCTTACATATAGGGCAGAGGCCTCCCGATCCGCTATGTCCCTGGGAATTGGGTATAGTGCAGCTATCATTGCTTCCTGGATTCTCTCAATCATCCGAAATGGAGCGGTGTATTATTCCGGTTGGATTTTGATCATTTGTCTGGTTTTAACGGTTCTTGCCATTTTCGTTATCCGCATAGAACAGAATCAGACGAATCAGGAAGAAACAGAGGAGGGTTTTTCAGAGGAGATTCGAATTCCAAAAGGAATGAACCTTCGGAATTTCCTGTTTCTTGCCGGCACGCTTGTCCTTGTATTCAGCATCGTGAACAGCTGTACTTTTGGATTCCCATCCGGAGATATGGAAAACGGAATCAGCGTTGAGTTTTCCAGGCTGTTCTATGCGGCGGGCCTTTTGCTTGCCGGGTTTGCGAATGACAGAAACAGACGGCACGGTGCTATTTGCGCGGTTGCCGCACTTGTGGTTCCTTTTCTTATGCTGGCGATCAGGGGAGAACCGGTCTCTAGGATGGTCTTCTGGATGCTCAGCTATTTCACCTTCGGCTTTTATTCTATCTATCGCATGATCCTCTTTTCCGATATTGCCCGGGGAAAAGGTCTGATTCCGCTGTGCGGCTTAGGTCTGCTGATCGGACGGATCGGTGACGCGGCCGGAGAGACATTCTGCCTGATGCTGCCCGGACATTATCTGGTTCTGATCGTTATGACAGCTGTGCTGTTCGTGGCAGCGGTCCTGCTTTTCTTCCGCGTCTACCAGTATCTGTATCAGCCCGAAGCGAAGCGGCAAAGGAGTGAGCGTGAGATCTTTAATCATTTTTCAGCCCGGCATGATCTTTCTGCCAGGGAACGGGAAGTGCTTCGTTTCCTTCTGGAAGAAAAAACAAATCAGGAGATCGCGGAGGAATTGTCGATTTCCGAGGGCACTGTAAAGTATCATATCCATAACCTTCTGCAAAAGACCAGCTGCCGCAACCGGCTGGAGCTTCTTTCTGTCTTTGCCGCCGAACAGGACGTCTGAAACAGGCGGAAACCGGCATCTGACCCCTACCCTACCTAAAACTTACCCTGAAAAAGCCCGGACTGGCCGGAACCTTACTTGAGATGAGACAGGTCAGGGGAATAGTGTATAGATGTATGAGTGACTTCATACATCTATTTTTATTGAAGGGCAGGTAGGAAATATGAAGCGGAAAATATGCGCCATACTCCTCGTTCTGGGTGTGATCTTTTGCCAGATACCGCAGACAGCTGTTGCGGCAGAAAACAGCATACCAGAAACGAAAACAGAAGAAGCTGATGCTGTGACCGAGACTGAGGAAGTATCAGCCGATATTCAGGAAAAAGATACACAGGTTGCTGTAAATGACAGGATGGTCACGGCACAGGGTGTTTCCCAACTCGGTGAGGAGTCCGGAACTTCAGGCGGGGAGTCAACATGTGATCCAGGCAAAAATGCCAAAAGGGACACTGTAGATTCTTCCGAAAAACCGACTGCTTCAGAAAATGATGAAAAAAAAGGTTTTACTGACGATTTGGAAACAGAACAGGCTAAAGAGGCTGTGGCGCCTGATCCGGGCAATGCGCCATCATCTGTAGCAGAGACCGGCAATGAGACCAACGAAAAGGAAGTTGGTGCAAAAAGCACGGCGCTTTCCGAAGCAGAGCCTGAAACCCCTCCGCTTCGCACACAGTCTGTTGATCCGGTCAGTGATGTTTCTAAAGAGCCGGCAGATACCGAGGAAGGTCTTGTTCGAAGCGCAGGCGGACAATATGCGATCAATATGTATTACAACACCTCCTGGGGCACTGTGGTTGCCAAGGTGGACGATGTCGTGGCAACCAGTGCAGACGGAGGCGATCTGGTCTACCTTACCATCACGCCTGCCTCCGGCTATGAGTTCCAAAGCGCCGGTGTCATCGTTAGGAATTCGGACCAAGAATCCGTGCGAACGGTGCCTCAGGCTGACGGAACCATCAGCTTCCAGATGCCGAATTCGGCAGCGACCGTTACCGTCCAGTTCACGATTGCTGAGGACGATGAGCCTGCAACTCCGACGCCCGTAGATGAGGTGTCTCTTTTTGTGAGTCAGCCTGCGGTCGGGGAGACAACAGACGAGGAAGCTCCTGACGTGACGGCTTTGGACTGGATGTATGAGGTCACGGATACTTCGTGGGTCGACAGTTCGGGAAATGCGCTTTCGGCTCCTCTTACGTTTGAAAGCGAAGCGACGTATTACATTGTTGCAACCGTGGAATCGTATTGGGAATCTGACGCCACGTATTTCTTCCCGCAGAGCGGCGATATGGCGGTGAGTGTCGAGAACGGTTCGCTCGTCGGCACGCCGAGCATCACGAATGTGTACGGCGCGGCTTCAACGATGCAGGTTCTCATTGCCGTTCAACCTGTCGTGAGACGTTCTGCGGATCAGGTCCAGATCTGGATCGGCAGCATAGACGGCAATACGACCATGGCTCAATCCGGCGGCAAGGTCGCCACCAGCTATACGCCCAGTGAGCCCAACATCTATGATTTTGGCAAAAACGGGGAATACTATGCCGGAGATATCGTCCAGTTCTATTCCGGCGACGAAATCACTGTGACCGCGCAGGCTGACGCAGGTCACCGCTTCGTTGGCTGGTACCGTGTCAATATCGATTACAATATGAGCGGTGGGGATGCCGACCACAACGGCAGCTCGCCAAACAAAGCATATTCCGGGTCTGCATTTTCCACCGCGGCAAGCTTCACCTACAAACCGGGTGAGACCGTCCTTTCGGGCGATGCCGAGCCTTTGCGCTACGTGTGCGCCGTGTTTGAAGACGATGCGGCTCCTTCACACAATGCCAATGAAATCCAGGTCTGGATTGGGGACGTTAGTGGCAATGAACCGGGTGACGGCTATGCGGGCGGTATGGTTGCCGTGACCTATAAGCCTTCCTATGACGATTATCCGGAAGATGTCGTAGCAAAGGATGGGACCGTATACGAGCGCGGCCCGATTTTCGGCTGCTATGAAGGGGACGAGGTCACTCTTACCGCACGGCCAGATACGGGATATCGTTTTGCGGGCTGGTATCTGGCAGACGGAGAGTGGCCGGCAAACGGCGCTGAAAGATACACGGGCGACAGGCTTTCCGACCAAACGACTTACACCTTCGAATTCACAGGGGCAAACCGTCTCATCTGCGCCGTGTTCGAAGAGAACGAGGCCGAGACCTGCACGGTTTCGTTCGACCCGGGTACCGGAACAGGCAGCATGGATCCGGTCACGGTTGATGCCGGCGCGGAGTATGAGCTTCCGGTCTGCTCTTTCGAGCACGCCAATACGCAGCGCTCCTTTTACAAGTGGTCCGTGGACGGCGAGCTGATGGTTCCGGGAGACACGATCACCGTGAACGAGGACACTACTGTCACTGCAAAGTGGTTCGATAAAGGCAGAGAAAAGACGATCGACAACTCCGTTGACAGGAGCAACACCGAGGTTGCGGGGACGCTGAAACTTACGGATACGCGGACTGGCGAGGTGACGGAAGTGGTCGCCTTTGACGAGGTAACGGCCTCCGAGTTCACGCAGCCGTCCAACATCACGGTCCAGGCTATGATCGGGGACGCTAAGGAGTCCGCGGCAGCAAAGGCGCAGGAAATCGCAGCAGGACACAATGTGACGATCGTTTCTGAAAATGTTTCAGATCCGCGTATTGAGAAAACGATTGACAACCGCACCCACAAGTTCTTTGTTGATGCTGACGATGCGGGCGACTATGCCATGTACCTGATCATCGACGGAGATTGGGCGCATCTATGGCGCTATGACGTGACGGT
>SVDL01000023.1 GCA_015057835.1 Lachnospiraceae bacterium | reverse complement strand
AACGGAAAGAAACTGTGTGATTACGCGAGGGCGGGGAAAGAAGTTGACAGAAAACCCAGAAAAGTCTTTGTTCATGAGATCATTATCGATAAAGTCGGGCTTCCCGACGTCGAACTGACGGTCCGCTGCTCCAAGGGAACTTATATACGCACTCTCTGTGAGGATATCGGCCGGTCGCTCGGCTGCGGCGCCGCCATGGCATCTCTTGTGCGGGTGAAGAGCGGATCATTTTCCATAGACGATGCCTGGACGCTGGATGAGATCCGGAAGGAAATGGCCGCGTCGGAAACAGGGAGCGCCGCGGAAAATGCACCGGAAGAGACGTCTCAGACGCATGTTCCAGCATTTTTAAAGCCGCTGGACACCTGCTTTTATGATCTTCCGCAGGTGACCGTCACCGGGGATAAAGATATTCTCGTACAGAACGGAAATCCGGTCCGGCTTTCGGAAAAATGGTTCACGGGACCGAAATATGAAAGCTCCTTCTTTGACGGCAATGCAGACGCGGCGGTGAGCCGTGTCAGGGTATATCTGGAAGACGGAACATTTGCCGGCGTTTATCAGTACATTCAGGAAAAAAGATTCTGGAAGCCCTGGAAGATTTTTCTAACCGCGGAGCAGGGCGTAAGACCGGTCCGGTCTTCGGAAAAAAACAGAAACAGCAGGGACAGAGCGAGGATTCAAAACTATGAAAATAATAGAATCTCTGGAAGCGATCCGTTCTGACCGTCCGACGGCGGTAACGCTCGGAAAATTCGACGGACTTCACAGAGCGCATCAGATCCTGATCGGAAATGTCGTGCGCATAGGGAATAAAAAAGGATTCTGCCCGGTCAGCGTATCCTTTGATCTTTCCCCGGTGCGGATCCTGACGAAAAAGGAAAAAGAGCAAAGACTCGAGGAAGCCGGGATCGGAATGATGATCCGTCTTCCGTTCACGGCGGAGATCATGACAATGGAAGCCGACTATTTTATTGAAGAGATCCTCCGGGGAAAGCTGCATGCGTCTTATGTCTGTGTCGGCGATGATTTCCGCTTCGGTCACAACCGGGCGGGCGATGCGGCGATGCTTCAGAAATACGGTCTCCGGTGCGGATTTTCCACAGAGATCATCCCCGCCGTGTACGAAGGGGAGAGGGAGATCAGCAGCACATGGATCCGGGAAGCCCTGGCGGAGGGCGATGTGGAGACCGCTGCGAAACTTCTGGGGTACCACTATTTTCTGACCGGCACAGTGGTCCACGGAAGAGCGCTCGGCAGGACCATCGGCGTTCCGACTACCAATATCATTCCCGATCAGGAGAAGCTGCTTCCCAAATTCGGCGTCTATGTCAGCAGATCCCGGATCGGTGGCAAAACATACGGAGGCATAACCAATATCGGATCAAAACCGACAGTCGGCGGGCAGTTCGTCGGAGCGGAGACGTATCTGTTCGACTGTGACGGAGATCTTTACGGGACGGAACAGAAGACGGAGCTTCTTCATTTTCTGCGGCCGGAAATTCATTTTCCTTCGGTCGGAGAACTGAAACTGCAGCTTGAGAGGGACCGGAAAGAAGGATATTCGCTCTATAAATCTTATACTTGACTCCAATTCCCGCGATGTGCTATACTCCCATAGACTTTACAGATACCCGCGATTCGGTTTCCGGAGACTCCGACCGTTTCTGTATCACGGGCGAACAAAACAAATGGAGGATTTTTATTATGATCAGCAAAGAGAAGAAACAGGAGATCATCCGCGAGTTCGGAAGAACAGAAGGCGACACCGGTTCACCGGAAGTTCAGGTCGCTATTCTGACAGCACGCATCAATGAGCTCACCGCACACATGAAGGTCCACAAAAAGGATTTCCACTCCAACAGAGGACTTCTGAAAATGGTCGGTCAGCGCAGAAGCATGCTGGCTTATCTCAGGGACAAAGATATCGAACGCTATCGTGCACTGATCCAGAAACTTGGTCTTCGTAAATAATCTGAGAACAGCAAAAACTGTAGGGCGGGTGAGAGTGTCCCGCCCTACGAATTCGTCAGGAGGAATTCATGAGTTATAAGACATTTACAATGGACCTGGCCGGCAGGACTCTGCGCGTCGATATCGGACGCGTCGGAAAACAGGCGAACGGCTGCTGCCTTATGCAGTACGGCGAGACGACTGTTCTGTCCACGGCTACCGCGTCCGCACAGCCGAGAGAGGGCATCGATTTCTTCCCGCTCTCTGTTGATTATGAAGAGAAAATGTACGCGATCGGCAAGATGCCGGGCGGCTTCAACAAGCGTGAAGGAAAGGCTTCCGAACATGCTGTTCTCACCTGCCGCGTCATCGACAGACCGATGCGTCCGCTGTTCCCGAAGGATTACAGAAATGACGTGACCCTTTCGAACCTTATCATGTCCATCGATGAGACCTGCGATCCGGAAATCCCGGCGATGCTGGGCTCGTCTCTTGCGACAAGCATTTCCGATATCCCGTTTGACGGCCCGTGCGCGATGACGCAGCTCGGCCTCATTAACGGCGAATTCGTTGTCAACCCGGGTTACGCGCAGAAGCAGGAATCCGATCTGCAGCTGACCGTCGCTTCCACCCGCACGAAAGTCATCATGATCGAAGCCGGCGCCAATGAGCTTCCGGAAGACAAGATGATCGAGGCGATCTACAAGTGCGACGAAGTCAACAAAGAGATCATCAAATTCTTCGATCAGATCATCGAAGAGTGCGGAAAGCCGAAGCACAGCTATCAGCAGTTCGGCATCCCGGCGGACCTCGATGAGGCGCTTCACGAATTCTGCCCGGCCGAGAAGATGGAAGAAGCCGTCTTCACGGATGACAAGCAGCAGCGCGAAGGCAATATCGCCGAGATCAAGGCGGCATTCCTTGAGAAATATGCTGACAACGACGCATTCAAAGCCGGCATCGACGACGCACTTTATCAGTACGAGAAGAAGACGGTCCGGAAAATGATCCTGAAGGACCACAAGCGTCCGGACGGCCGCGCGATCACGGAGATCCGTCCCCTCGCCGCGGAGATCGACACGATCCCGCGCGTCCACGGCTCTGCGATGTTCACCCGCGGACAGACACAGATCTGCGATATCGTCACCCTTGCTATGCTCTCGGAAGCGCAGAAGATCGAAGGTCTGAATCCTTATATCACGAAGAAGAGATATCTGCACCAGTACAATTTCCCGTCTTATTCCGTCGGCGAGACCAAACCTTCCAGAGGTCCGGGACGCCGCGAGATCGGACACGGAGCACTGGCGGAGAGAGCACTTCTCCCGGTCCTTCCGTCTGAGGAAGAATTCCCGTACGCGATCCGTGCCGTATCGGAGACATTTGAGTCGAACGGCTCTACGTCACAGGCTTCCGTCTGCGCGTCTTCCATGGCGCTCATGGCAGCCGGCGTTCCGATCAAAAAGCCGGTCGCGGGCATTTCCTGCGGTCTGGTGACCGGAGAGACCGACGATGATTACATCGTCCTCACGGATATCCAGGGTCTCGAAGACTTCTTCGGCGACATGGACTTCAAGGTAGCCGGAACCCATGACGGCATCACTGCCATCCAGATGGATATCAAGATCCACGGCCTGACCCGCCCGATCGTGGAAGAAGCGATCCGCCGCACAAAAGAGGCCCGTGAGTATATCCTTACGGAAGTTATGGAAAAATGCATTCCGGAGCCGAGAAAAGAAATCTCGAAGTATGCGCCGAAGATCGTCCAGATCAAGATCGATCCGGAGAAGATCGGCGACGTCGTCGGCCAGAGAGGCAAGAACATCAATGCTCTTATCGAGATGTATGATGTTCAGATCGATATCGATGACGACGGTTCCGTCAGCATCTGCGGAACGGATCCGGAGAAGATGAACCAGGCCGTTGAAGCGATCCGCATCATCACCACGGAATTTGAGGAAGGAATGATCCTTACCGGCAAAGTAGTCTCCATGAAGGAATTCGGATGCTTCCTGGAATTCGCACCCGGCAAGGAAGGCATGGTCCACATCTCCAAGATCGCGAAATCACGCGTCAATAAAGTAGAAGACGTCCTTTCCCTCGGCGATATCGTCCGCGTTATCTGCCTCGGAAAAGACAAGATGGGACGTCTCAGCTTCTCCATCAAAGACTGCCCGAAGCAGTAAAGGAATACAGATGAACCAGGTCGCGGATTTTTTCAAAGTCAGTGAGGAAGTTTTTGCCGACAGTTTTCGAAAATGCATTCCGGATGCGGACGTATCCGGAATACGCGATGCCTGCGATAAAATAAGAATACCTTGCCGTGCCACCAAAGGCTCGGCAGGGTATGATTTTTTCCTGCCCGTCGATGTCACGCTCCGGTCCGGCGAATCCATAACGGTACCGACCGGGATCAGGGCAAAGATCTCGGAGGGGTGGGTCCTCTTATTATTTCCCCGCAGCGGTCTCGGATTCCGGTACCGCCTGCAGCTAGACAACACCGTCGGTGTGATCGACAGCGATTATTATGATTCGGACAATGAAGGACATATCATGATCCGCATCACAAATGATTCAAAAGCCGAAAAGACTCTGTCGCTGAACGCTGGAGACCGGTTTGCCCAGGGTGTTTTTCTCCCTTACGGAATCACGTTTGACGATCAGACGGAAACCTCACGAAACGGCGGATTCGGCAGCACCGGCTGAACGCCAGGGACAGATCTATGACAAATAAAGACAGCTTTCTCTTCCAAAAGGGTGATCCACTCATCCCCGGTGCCCTGCGCATGCCCGGCGGATATAATTTCTGCGCGTCTTTCGTTGAACCCGAAAAAGCTGTTCTCCATATAAAAGATCTGACAAGTGGACTTGAACAGCAGATTAAAATGAAAGAAGGAACTGTGACAGGCGCCGGGGCGGCTGTATTTGTGTCATGTCCGGACACCGCACGTCTTCAGTACTTCTATACGCTCAATGGACAGATTGTCCCGGATCCCTACACAAAATGGATCACGGACGGTCTGAACAGCGCTCTTCCGGAAAGAAAGAGTTTCTCCGGTGAGGAAGGAAGAGGCGCAATCATCCGGCCGGAGGATATGATCCTCTATAAGCTTCATGTGAGGGGCTTTACAATGAACGATCCTTCTGTTCCGCAGGAGGAGAGAGGGACATGGAAAGGTCTTGCGCGGAAAATACCGTACCTTAAAGATCTGGGGATCAATGCGGTGGAGCTCATGCCTGTCTATACCTTCGATCCCCTGCTTCCGAACGGGCGCCGCAATTACTGGGGATATGCGGAAAACAACTTTTACTTTGCCCCGAACGCCGCATATGCCGCCACAGACGATCCCGTGAAGGAGATCACGGACCTCATCGGGGCATTCCATGATGCGGGAATCGCCTGCATTCTTGATTTTTATATTCCCGAAAATCAATCCGTCCGCATCCTCGGCGATGCTCTTCGCTACTGGGCCATGGAGATCGGAGCGGACGGTTTTCATCTCTCCGGAAAGACCGCCGCGGTCGAGGAGACCCTGCAGGATCCCTATCTCGCGGACCGGATCCTCCTGCTTGATTCCCCGATGCAGGCGGTGTCCTCGAAACAGCAGTTCCGCTCTTTCGACCATGTCTATTCGATGCAGCATGAATTCCGGCAGATGGCAAGAAAATTCCTTGCCGGCCGCGGAGACGTAACCGGATCTTTTGCCGAACTGTTCCGCTGCTGCCCGGCGCAGTACCATGTCGTGAACTATATAGCGGATCATAATGGCTTTACGCTGCAGGATCTTGTATCGTATAATGAAAAACGGAATGATGCGAACGGCGAAGGCAACCGGGACGGTTCATGGGATAATGACAGCTGGAACTGCGGAGAAGAAGGACCGACCGAAAAAAGGAATGTCAATGCGCTTCGGAGAAAGCAGATCAGAAACGCCCTGCTTCTTGTTTTTCTGTCCCAGGGAATTCCCATGCTGTATGCCGGGGACGAATTCGGCAATACCCAGAAAGGCAACAACAACGCGTACTGCCTCGACAATGAAGACGGCTGGCTTGACTGGGCGGATGCATCCCGGAATAAAGAACGGATCCGTTTTGTCCGGAATCTTATCCGCTTCCGCAGGGATCACCGGATCCTTCACACGGGATACGCCATGTGGGGCAGCGATTATGAGCATACCGGCATGCCGGATATCTCTTTCCATGGAAGAGAGAAGTTCTCTCTGGAATCCGGGATCCCGGCGTTTGCCGTCCTTTTGAACGGGCACTACGCGAAAATAAAGGAAAATGCTCTTTTCCTTGTCATGAATGCCTGGGATCAGCCGTATGAATTTGCGCTTCCGTCTCTGCCGGAGGGGTATATTTGGAAAAAAGCCGTCACTTCCGCGCCTTCTTCCTCACGGAAAAAGAAGCAGGAAGAGAATGACCTGTCTTCCCTTGTCATTCCGGCCCATACAATAGAAATCTATGAGGGGGTGCCCGCATGTCGGTCATAAATGCGTACCGTCATTTCTGTACAATTACAAAACACCGCATGATCGTGATGAAATACTGCTTCCGCGCGGGGCTTTACATACAGGGACTCACGCATGATCTGTCCAAGTATTCTCCGACAGAGTTTCTGGTAGGCGCAAAGTATTACAAGGGAGTATACAGCCCGAACAATGCCGAGCGGAAAGATCTCGGGGTGTCTACCTCCTGGCTGCATCACAAGGGAAGGAACAAACATCATTACGAGTACTGGATCGATTATCCCATCGACCCGACAAAAGGAGAGGGGCTGACCGGGACCCTGATGCCGCGCAGATATGTGGCGGAAATGATTTTTGACAGAGTCGCCGCCTGCATTGTCTATAACGGGAAGGACTACAATGATTCGAAGCCTCTTGAATATTTTTTGCGTTCAAAGGACTTTTCGTGGTATATTCATCCTGTTACGAAAAAAGAACTGGAATTTCTTCTCCGTATGTGGGCGAAAATGGGAGAGGACAAGACAGTCGACTATATCAAAAATGTATTTTTGAAGAAAAAGAAAGGAAATCCCAAGAGCCGGTAACGGCTGATCCTCAGAATGATTTTTAAAAAAGAGAACGCCCTCCGGGGCCAGGTTCAACTGAATTATTTCGATTACAATCTTCTAGCGGTCATTATTCTGCTGACCGGGTTTGGTCTTGTCATGCTTTACAGCACAAGTTCCTACGCGGCGCAGATGCAGCTGGGAGATGATATGTATTACTTCAAGAAACAGGCTGTCATTTCGTTTGTCTTTATTCTGGCTGCCGTCGGCGCTTCTTTCTTTGATTATCACATTCTCTGGTATCTCGGGATCTGGCTGTACGCCGCCGCGTTTGTCCTGATCGCTCTCGTCATTACGCCTCTTGGCGTCACTCTCAACGGCGCGAGAAGATGGCTGCGGCTCGGGATCCAGTTCCAGCCCGCGGAGATCGCGAAACTGGCGGTGATCGTCCTGATTCCGGTCCTGATCATTAAGATGGGAAGGAATTTCAAGGGGTTCAGAGCTGTACTCATCCCCTTTGCAGCCGGGTTCCTGCTGTCTTTTGAGACCTATGTCATCACCTCGAATCTGAGCACCGCTTTTATTATCCTTGGCATCACGTCCGTGATCATCTTTGTGGCGCATCCGAAGACATGGCCTTTTATTGCGGCACTGGGGGTATTTGCCGTCTTCGTCCTGCTCGTGGTCCTTGTGATCAAGCACAATATGGCGACCGGAGGCGGATTCCGCGCCAAAAGAATTCTCGTCTGGCTTGACCCGGAGGCCTATAAGAGCGACGGCGGATGGCAGATCATTCAGGCGCTCTACGCCCTCGGAAGCGGAGGCTTTTTCGGCAAGGGACTCGGCAACAGCGCCCAGAAGATGGGATATCTTCCGGAGGCGCAGAATGATATGATTTTCTCCATCGTGTGCGAGGAACTCGGCGTCTTCGGCGGGATCATTGTTATTTTCCTGTTCGGATATATGCTGTACCGCCTTTATTACATCGCCCGAAACGCGAGAGATCTGTACGGGTCTCTGATCGCGACCGGCATTTTTGCCCATATTATGATGCAGGTGATCCTGAATATCAGCGTCGTCATCAACCTGATCCCGACGACCGGCATCACCCTTCCTTTCATAAGCTACGGCGGAACTTCCGTCATGTTTCTTATGGCGGAGATGGCGCTGGCGCTGTCTGTTTCAAGGCAGATCGTCTTTAAGCGCCCCGAAAAGGATCTCTGGGGAGACATCGTCCAGAATTTTGATTTCTGATAATGAAATACGGATTCCGGAGTACCGGATCCGGTTTAATAAAGTAAATTAATAATTTCTATAAAGGAGACTGAATTATGCTTGAAAAAATGAAATCCATGATCGCGCAGCAGCTGGGACTGGATGAGAATACCATTACACCGGATACTTCTTTCAAAGAAGACCTCGGCGCGGATTCCCTTGATCTTTTCGAACTGGTCATGAATCTCGAAGAGGAATATGCTATTGAGATCCCGTCGGAAGAACTTGCGGATCTTAACAAAGTGGGCGACGTCATCGATTATCTTAAGAAGCACGGCATAGAGGAATAAAAAATGAAAGTGAAAACACGTTTTGCGCCGAGTCCGACAGGCAGAATGCATGTCGGAAATCTTCGCACGGCTTTATATTCTTATCTGATCGCACGGCATGAGGGCGGATCCTTCATGCTCCGCATCGAGGATACGGATCAGGAGCGCTTTGTGGAAGGCGCGCTGGAGATCATTTACAAGACGATGGAAGAGGCGGGCCTTGAGCACGATGAAGGCCCCGACAAAGACGGCGGCGTCGGTCCCTATGTGCAGAGTGAGCGGACAAAATCGGGCATTTATGACAAATACGCAAAAGAGCTGATCGAGAGCGGTCACGCTTATTACTGCTTCTGCACGAAAGAGCGGCTGGAGTCTCTGAAAGAGCAGGGAACGGATAAGGAATTCGCCAAATACGACAAGCACTGTCTGCATCTTTCGAAAGAGGAGATCGAAGAAAAGCTCGCTGCCGGCGTACCGCACGTTATCCGTCTTAATGTGCCTGAAACGGGAACGACGACATTTCACGACGAGATCTACGGAGATGTCACCGTCGACAACGCGGAGCTCGACGACATGGTCCTGATCAAATCGGACGGTTTTCCGACTTATAATTTCGCAAATGTCATCGATGACCATCTCATGGGGATCACCCACGTCGTGAGAGGAAATGAATATCTTTCTTCCTCTCCGAAATACAACCTGCTCTATCAGGCTTTCGGATGGGACGTGCCCACTTATGTGCACGTTCCGCTGATCACGGACGAAAATCATAAAAAGCTCTCCAAGAGAAGCGGACACTCTTCCTTCGGAGATCTCATCGATCAGGGATTCCTGCCGGAAGCGGTCGTCAATTACGTCGCGCTGCTCGGCTGGAGCCCGGAAAATGATCAGGAGATCATGAACAAGGAGGAGCTGATCAAAAACTTTAATTATAAGAAAGTCAATAAGTCGCCGGCCGTTTTCGATATTCAGAAACTCCGCTGGATGAACGGCGAATATATCAAGAAAATGGACGATGCGTCTTATCTTGAAAAGGCGCTTCCGATCATCAGGAATGCCGTTCCGGAAGACTACGACCATGAAAAGATCGCCGCGATGGTGAAGACCAGGATCGAGACGTTCCTCGATATTCCGGCGCTGATCGGCTTCTTCCACAGTGTGCCGGAATATGATAGTTCGCTCTACACGCACAAAAAGATGAAGACCAATGAGGAGATCTCTCTGACCGTTCTTAAGGAAGTACTTCCTTTGATCGAAAATGCGGGAGATTTCTCCAATGACGCGCTGTACGCCATGCTGCAGGAATTCGCGAAGGAACACGGATATAAAAACGGCCAGGTCATGTGGCCGGTCCGCACGGCGCTGTCCGGAGAGGCAATGACGCCTGGCGGAGCGACGCAGCTCCTGGAAGTCCTCGGCAAAGAGGAATCGGTGAACAGAATAAAGGCCGGCATTGACAAACTGACTGCCTGATACGGATAGGAGCACTGCATGAACAATTTATCGGCTGAAATCAACAAGCGCCGTACATTTGCGATCATTTCCCATCCGGATGCCGGAAAAACGACACTGACCGAGAAATTCCTTCTCTACGGGGGAGCCATTAATCTGGCGGGCTCCGTAAAGGGCAAGGCTACAGCGAGACACGCCGTCTCGGACTGGATGGAGATCGAGAAAAAAAGAGGTATTTCCGTCACGTCCTCCGTCCTTCAGTTTAACTACGGCGGATGCTGCATCAATATTCTGGACACACCAGGCCATCAGGATTTCTCCGAGGATACTTACCGGACGCTTATGGCGGCGGACTCCGCCGTCATGGTGATCGACGCCTCGAAAGGTGTCGAGGCACAGACAAGAAAACTTTTTGCGGTCTGTGCGAGACGCCATATACCGATCTTCACGTTTATCAACAAGATGGACCGGGACGCAAAGGATACCTTTGAGCTGATCGATGATATCGAGAAGGAGCTGGGCATCCCGACATGTCCCGTCAACTGGCCGATCGGGTCCGGAAAGCGTTTCAAAGGAGTCTATGACAGGAATACGCAGAATCTTCTGCATTTTTCCGACACGCTGAAAGGCACGAAGGAAGGCATCCAGACGGAGATCCCGCTGAGTGATCCCTCCATTCACGAGTACCTTACGGAAGAGGAGATCGAAAAGCTTGAGGAGGAAGTGGAACTGCTGGACGGCGTCGCCGCACCGTTTGATCTTGATGAAGTGAGATCCGGGAAGCTGTCGCCTGTCTTTTTCGGGTCCGCGCTGACCAATTTCGGCGTGGAGACATTTCTGACCCATTTCCTTGAAATGGCTACGCCGCCTCTCCCGAGAAAATCGGAAGACGGCCTGGTCGATCCGGTCAGTCACCCGTTTTCGGCATTCGTGTTCAAGATCCAGGCAAATATGAACCGGAACCACCGCGACCGGATCGCCTTCATGAGAATCGTTTCCGGACATTTTGACGCGGACATGGAAGTATTCCACGTACAGGGGAACCGGAAGCAGAGACTCTCTCAGCCGCAGCAGATGATGGCGGATGACCGCCATGTCGTCTCGGAGGCTTACGCAGGAGATATTATCGGCGTGTTTGATCCGGGGATCTACTCCATCGGCGATACCGTCTGCATGCCCGGTGATACCGTCCGGTACGGCAATATTCCGACATTCGCGCCGGAACACTTCGCGAGGATCCGTCAGGTCGATACCATGAAAAGAAAACAGTTCATCAAAGGGATCGAGGAGATCGCCCAGGAAGGCGCGATCCAGATCTTCCAGGAACTGTCTCTCGGCATGGAAGAGATCATCGTGGGCGTCGTGGGCGTTCTGCAGCTGGATGTCCTGAAATACCGGCTTGAAAACGAGTATAAAGTAGAGATCATCATGGAACAGCTTCCGTATGAGCATCTCCGCTGGATCGTCCATCCGGAGAGGATCGATATCGAGCATCTTTCCGGAACTTCGGATATGAAGAAGATCGTTGATCTAAAGGGGAACCCGCTGCTTCTGTTTATCCACGCGTGGAGCGTCGGCATGACGCTGGAGCGGAATGACGATCTTGAGCTCAGCGCATTCGGCGGCTGGTCGGAAGAGGATTGAAGTAAAAAATAGCTTTTGTTATAATATTTTTAATGTTTTTTGAAGCAATTTCGGAGGTCATATTATGGCAGACGCAAGAAATACTTACGTTCTCAGAGAGGAAGAACTGGGAACAGTCAGGATCGCAGATGAACTGATACCCGTGATAGCGGCTTTCGCCGCGACAGAGGTGGATGGCGTCGCTTCGATCGGCGGCAATATCAGCCATGACAATGTCCGCAAAGTGAGCGGACGCACTCTTGCGCAGGGAGTCAGAACAGAAGTAAAAGACGGGGAGATCCGTTTTGATCTCGCACTGAATCTGGACTATGACCGCAATATCATGGATGTCACCAAAGAAGTTCAGGAACGCGTGAAAAGCGCCGTTGAAACAATGACGGGCATGAAAGTAGAGGAGATCAAGATCCGCGTCGCGGCCGTCGATCTTCAGAACAGAGAGTCGTGATGACAAGACACCAGGTTCGTGAACATATCATTAAACTTCTTTATATGAACGAGTTTGCGGGGGACGATATGGAATCCCGCATGGACATCTATTTCGACGAACAGGAAAACCTCGGAGATGATGTCCGTTGGATGCTGCAGGAGCGTTACGGGGAGATCGTAAAGCATTTCCCTGAGATCGACGAAAAGATCACCAAAACGGCAAAAGGGTGGAGGATCGACCGCATGAGCAAAGTCGATCTCTCTATTCTGCGTCTTGCCGTCTATGAGCTTGTGTTTGACAGCAGCATTCCGGACGGCGTCGCCATCAATGAAGCTGTGGAACTTGCGAAGACGTACGGCGGAGAGGAATCCTCCTCTTTCATCAACGGGATCCTCGGGGTCATCGCTCAGGAAAAGAAGGAATGAACGCCACTGTATTTTCCGTTTCACAGATCAACCGTTATATGAAAGACCTCGTGAGAAGAGACGTGATGCTTTCTTCCGTCTTTGTGCGGGGCGAAATATCCAATCTGAAATACCATCCCAGGGGACACATATATTTTTCCCTGAAGGACGCCGGGGGATCGATCTCCGGGATCATGTTCGCCTCCGAGGCGAGGAAGATGAATTTCCGTCTCCGGGACGGCGATACGGTCATCGTCTCCGGGTACATCGACGTCTATGAAGAAGGCGGCAGATATCAGCTGTACGCGAGGGACTTCCGCAGGGAAGGCGCCGGGGAACTGTATGAAAAATTTCTTGCCCTTAAGCAGCGTCTTCTGGAGTCGGGAATGTTCGATGAGCGCTATAAAATGCCGATCCCGAAGTACGCGATGCGGATCGGCGTTGTGACCGCTTCGAGCGGCGCGGCCGTGCGGGATATTGAGCGGGTGGCCGCCCGCAGAAACCCTTATGTACAGCTTTATCTTTATCCCGTACAGGTGCAGGGAAAAGGAGCTTCCGCCAGTATCGCCGAGGGGATCCGCATTCTTGACGGAATGGGACTGGACCTGCTCATCGTCGGAAGAGGCGGCGGCTCCATAGAAGACCTGTGGGCTTTTAATGAAGAAGAGACCGCCCGCGCTATTTTCCAGTGTACGACACCGGTCATTACCGGAATCGGCCATGAGACCGATACGACGATCGCGGATTACGCGGCCGATCTTCGGGCACCGACGCCTTCTGCGGCCGCCGAGAGCGCTGTCTTTGAGATACGTTCATTCTTCGACAGGACGGACCGGTATTCCGCAAGGCTCCGTTCTCCGGTCGAACAGAAGATCCGTGTCTATCGCGAAATGCTGCAGCGCTACAGCAATGTGATGCGCTATAAAAGTCCCGAGAGACAGATCTCCGATCTGAGACTGCAGGCCGCGGAGCTGGAAGAGAGAATGACGGGCGCCCTGACGGAGAAGATCCGGAGCGCAAAAGAGCTCCTGGATTCGGATGAAACACTTCTCCGTGAGGATATGGAAAATGCCCTTCGGAATGCCGTCGGCCGCCTGGATGTTCTTGCCGGGAGACTTGACTCCGGAATGAAAGAAATATACGCGGCGACAGACAAACGTCTGGTCATCCTCATCGAGAAAATGCGCGGATTATCGCCCCTCGGACGTCTCCGCCAGGGATTTTCGTTCACGGAAGACTCGCGCGGAAAACCTGTTCGCAGTATTGAAGAAGTCGCGCCGGGAGATACCGTTACGGTATATGTATCGGACGGCAGACTGTACGGGAGAGTAGACGGGACGGAGAAAAAGATTTTCCCGGACCCGGAGAAAGGAAAACACCGTGGCTGAAGAGAAAAAATTTGCTGATCTCAGCATTGAAGATATTTTTTCGGAACTCGAAAAGACGGCCGCTCTTCTTGAGAGCGGGGAAGTGCCGCTTGAGGAGTCATTTTCCCTCTATGAAAAAGGAATGGAAATGCTCCGCGAAGTGACGGGCAGGATCGACCTGGTCGAGAAAAAAATGCTGAAAGTCGCCAAGGACGGCAGTCTCACGGAAATGGACAGCCTGCCGGACCGGGAATAAACAGACTATGAAAAAGGAAAGACTGGATGTCCTTGTCGTAAAGAGAGGCCTCGCCCCCTCCCGTGAGAAGGCGAAAGCGCTGATCATGGAAGGCCTGGTCTATGTGGAAGGACAGAAAGAAGATAAAGCCGGGATGAGTTTCCCGGAAAATGCCTCCGTGGAAGTCAGAGGCGAGACCTTCCGCTATGTGAGCCGGGGAGGTCTGAAACTTGAGAAGGCGCTGCAGGTTTTTCCCATCGATCTTAAAGGGAGAATCTGTCTTGATATAGGTGCTTCGACAGGGGGGTTCACTGACTGCATGCTGCAGAACGGCGCGGCGAAGGTCTACTCCATCGACGTCGGATACGGTCAGTTTGACTGGCGTCTCCGAAATGATCCCCGTGTTGTCTGCATGGAGAAAACGAATATCCGCTATGTGGAGCCTCAGGACCTCCCGGAGCAGGCGTCCTTTGCCAGCATAGATGTTTCCTTCATTTCTCTTTCAAAGGTGCTGCCGGCCGTCTCAGCGCTTCTCACGGAAGACGGTGAGCTCGTATGCCTTATAAAGCCGCAGTTTGAAGCGGGAAGAGAAAAAGTGGGCAAGAAGGGCGTCGTTCGCGATCCCGCAGTGCAGGAAGAGGTGATTCTTAATGTTATCACTTTTGCCGCGGAGAACGGGCTGTCCGTCTGCGGTCTGGATTATTCTCCGATCAGGGGACCGGAAGGAAATATAGAATTCCTGATCTGGCTCCGGAAAAAGAAAGAGACAGAAGAAGAGGATTTTCTCCGGAAAGAGGGCGCCGCGGAAACCGTCCGGAAAGCGCACGACGCGCTGTACAGCTAAATGCACATCACTTGTTGTAGGATAAGAATATGAAGCAGTTTTATATCCTCCCGAACCCCGGAAAAGACCGGACCGGCGAGGTGACCGGGGAGATCACGCGCTACCTGGAAGATAAAGGAAGCACCTGCAGGATCATCCGGGACGGGAGTGAACTTAAGGATGGGGCTGACTGCCTGATCGTCCTCGGAGGAGACGGCACGGTCCTACGGGCCGCCAGAAGAATCGTAAGACATTCCACGCCGATCATAGGCATCAATCTCGGAAGTCTGGGATACCTTGCCGAGGTAGGGAAAGACGCGATCTTTCCGGCGCTCGAGCAGCTTCTTCACGATGATTTCATAATAGAAGAGCGAATGATGCTCGAGGGAAAAGTCATCCGGAAAGGGGAAGTGATCGCGGCAGGGTATGCTCTCAATGATCTGACCATCTCCCGGAGAGGCCCGCTTCGCGTGGTGCAGTTTGAGAGCTATATCAACAAAGAACCCCTGAGCCGTTTTAACGCGGACGGAATCATTCTGGCAACACCGACCGGCTCAACAGGCTACAGTCTCTCCGCGGGAGGGCCTGTCGTCTCGCCGTCCGCCTCACTGATCATCATGACACCTGTTGCGGCTCACTCCATTAATTCGAGAAGCATTATTTTCTCCGATAAAGACCGGATCCGTGTCGTGATCGGAGAAGACAGGCTGATCCGTCCGGAGACCGCCGCCGTCTATTTTGACGGAGAGGATGAAACGATGCTGCGGAACGGCGACGCCGTGGAGGCACACCGTGCCGCCTACACAACGAAGATCATAAAACTAAGCAATATCAGTTTTCTTGAGATTCTCCGGCATAAAATGCAGCTGACCTGAAAATGAGCAAATGCCGCCCCATGCGGCCCAGAGGATGAAGAAAAATGAAAAATGCAAGACATCAGCAGATCCTCCTTCTGATCCGGCAGTACGATATCGAGACCCAGGAGGAGCTTGCGGATCTTCTTAACAAGACCGGCTTTACGGTCACACAGGCAACCGTCTCCCGGGACATCCGGCAGCTGCAGCTGCAGAAGGTCCATACGGAGAACGGCAGACAGAAATATGTACAGAGCGCGGAGGGGAATATTGATCTCAGCCTGCGCTATAAACGGGTCCTGAAAGATGCGTATGTCTCCATGGACATCTCCGGAAATATTATCGTGCTCCGTACGATCTCCGGAATGGCGATGGCCGCCGCCGCCGCGCTGGACTCCCTCGACTGGAGAGAGGTTCTGGGCTGTATAGCGGGAGATGATACGATCATGTGCATTCTCCGCTCTCCGGAAGACGGAGAGAGCTTTATCAATAAAGTGAACGAACTCCTGAGGTAATTATGCTGAAAAACCTTCATGTCCGGAATCTGGCGCTCGTGGAAGAGGTCGATATTGCTTTCGGAAACGGCCTCAATATCCTGAGCGGTGAGACCGGCGCCGGAAAATCCGTGCTCATTGAATCAATCGCGGCGGCGCTGGGAGGACGGATCAACAGAAATATGGTCCGGCAGGACGCGGATTACGCTCTCGTCGAGCTGGAGTTCCGAATTGAGGAGCAGGCTGCGCTGGACGCTCTCCGGATACTTGAGATCCCGGTCGATGAAGACGGTACGGTCCTCGTCTCGAGAAGGATCGGCGAGGGCCGCAGCACGATCCGGGTCAATGATGAGACATTTACGGCCGCAAAGCTCAAGGCGGCGGCACCTTATCTGCTGGACATTTACGGACAGAACGAACACCAGACGCTGCAGGATCCGGGAAGGCAGCTCGCCCTTCTCGATGAATACGGACGGAAACAGATCTTTCCGCTGAAAGAAGAGTGCGCGTCTCTTTACCGGATCAAAAAGAAAGCGGAGGCTGGTCTGAAAGCGCTCTCCATGAACGAGGAAGAACGCCTGCGGAAACTGGATCTTCTGGCCTACGAGGCGGGGGAGATCGAAGACGCGGCGCTGGTCCCCGGAGAAGACGAAGAACTCGAGACCGAGTACAGAAGGCTCTCGAACGGCCAGAAGATCATGGAAGCGGTCAACGCGGCGCATTCCTTTACGGGATATGACATGAACGGTGCCGGCGACGCTGTCGGCATGGCCGTGCGGGAACTCTCCCAGATCGGGAGTCTCGATCCGGAGGCGGAAAACCTTTATCAGGCGATCGAACAGATCGATTCCCTTTTAAATGACTTCAACAGAGATCTCTCCGATTATATCGACTCTTTCTCTTACGACGAAGAAAGTCTTATGGAGACGGAGAACAGGCTGAATGTGATCAACCGCCTGAAATCGAAATACGGCGGCTCCGCGGAAAGTGTTCTGAAAGCCCTGGAAGACCGCAGGCGGGAGATCGATACGCTGAACCGTTTTGAGGAAGAAAAGGCGGAGGCGGAACAGCGCCTCGCAAAAGCGTCAAAAGATCTTGAAAAGACGGCGGATCTTCTGCACGCGGAACGCGCAAAAACGGCGGCTCGTTTTGAAAAAGAAGCCTCGCTCCAGCTGAAGGAGCTGAACTTTGCGCAGGTGGATTTCGCGATCGAACTCATGAAAAAGCCCGAATGCGGGGAAAACGGAGCGGATTCCATCGAATATATGATCTCGACGAACCCGGGAGAAGCCCGCAGGCCGCTGCGCCAGATCGCAAGCGGCGGGGAACTGTCGAGAATGATGCTCGGCATCAAGGCAATGTTCGCGCAGCAGGAAGAGGCGGATACTCTGATCTTCGACGAGATCGATACGGGGATCAGCGGCAGAACCGCTCAGAAAGTTGCCGAGAAGCTTGCTGCTGTCGCGGAGAACCGCCAGGTCCTCTGCATCACGCATCTGCCGCAGATCGCCTCCATGGCGGATCATCACTTCCTGATCGAGAAGACCGTTGCAGGAGGAAAGACACGCACTGTGATCCGGGAACTCACCGAAGAAGGGGCTGTCGGTGAGCTCGCAAGAATGCTCGGGGGAGCACAGATAACTGAACAGACGCAGCGTTCCGCTGCTGAAATGAGAGCACTGTCCATTACATTCCGGAAAGGGAGAAAGGCTGAAACATGAAAAATATCTTATTTGCCGCCTCAGAAGTAGTACCGTTTATAAAGACCGGAGGACTTGCGGATGTCGCCGGCGCGCTCCCGAAATACATTGACAAACAGTATTTCGATGTAAGAACTGTCATGCCTCTGTATTCCTGCATCAAACAGGAGTGGAAAGACAAGATGGACTACATAGGTTCTTTCTATATGCCTTTCAACGGCAGGGACACCTATGTCGGCGTCATGCATCTTGTTCACGAAGGCGTACATCATTATTTTGTCGACAATCAGGATTATTTCACCTCCAGCCAGCCCTATGACGGCATCCCGTACGACATCGGCCGTTTTTCGTTCTTCTCCAAGGCAGTTCTCTCCATTCTGCCGCTGATCGGATTCCAGCCGAATATCATTCACTGCCACGACTGGCAGACGGGCCTCATCCCTGTCTATCTGAGAAATGAGTTCCAGGGAGATCCTTTCTACTGGGGAATCCGCTCCGTCATGACGATCCACAATCTGAAATTCCAGGGAGTCTGGGATATCCCGACCATCAGCGGCATTTCCGGCCTCCCGGAATACCTCTTTACGCCGGATAAACTGGAGTTCAAGAAAAACGGCAATATGCTCAAAGGCGGCCTGGTCTACGCGGATGCGATCACGACCGTGAGCAGCACCTATGCCGAAGAGATCAAGAGCGAATACTACGGGGAAGGTCTGGACGGACTTCTCCGGGCGCGCTCCGGCGATCTCCGCGGAATCGTTAACGGCATCGATTATGAGGAGTTCGATCCGTCCAAGGATCCGGCCGTTTCCGTCCATTTTGACAAAACGGATTTCCGGAAGCAGAAACGGAAAGCAAAAGCCGCGCTGCAGCAGGAACTGGGTCTTGATCCGGATCCGAAAGCGATGGTCATCTCCATGGTCACAAGACTCACGGAACAGAAGGGGCTTGATCTCGTGTCGTATGTCATGGACGCGCTCTGCACGGATCACGTACAGATCTGCGTGCTCGGCACCGGTGAATACCGGTATGAGGAAATGCTTCGTTTCTTCCAGTCGAAGTATCCCGGAAAAGTTACCGCGCAGCTTTATTATAACGAGGGACTCGCACACCGCATTTACGCGGGCTCGGATGCGTTCCTCATGCCCTCACAGTTTGAACCCTGCGGGCTGTCCCAGCTGATCTCTCTCCGCTACGGCACCGTGCCGATCGTCAGGGAGACCGGCGGACTGAAGGATACGGTCATCCCGTACAATCAGTATACGGGAGAGGGGACCGGCTTCTCCTTCACGAACTTCAATGCAGATGAGATGCTCTATGTGATCCGCAACGCGGAGGGCGTCTATTTTGATAAGAAACGGAACTGGAACAAAATCGTCGAACAGGGAATGAACATGGACTTCTCATGGAAGCGTTCCTCCCTCGCCTATCAGGAACTCTATGACTGGCTGGCCGGCTGAGAAATGCCGGA
The DNA here is from genome assembly GCA_015057835.1 of Lachnospiraceae bacterium. Classification (GTDB taxonomy): domain Bacteria; phylum Bacillota; class Clostridia; order Lachnospirales; family Lachnospiraceae; genus Chordicoccus. The sequence continues at coordinate 8,941 of SVDL01000023.1, read as the reverse complement.
CACCGTCAGAGAACTTCTGATGGTATGTATTTAAGAAAAGGAGTACTTAATGGCAGATTACGAAAAAAACATTGACCGCGCAAAAGCCCTGGAAGCAGCCATCGGACAGCTTGAAAAGCAGTTCGGAAAAGGCGCGGTCATGAAACTCGGCGACCAGGCGGCTTCCATGCAGGTGGAGACCGTACCCACAGGGTCGCTCTCTCTTGATATCGCCCTCGGTGCAGGCGGCATTCCGAAGGGAAGGATCGTGGAGATCTACGGTCCGGAATCCAGCGGTAAAACCACCGTGGCCCTGCATATGGTGGCCGAAGTGCAGAAGAGAGGCGGCATTGCCGGATTTATCGACGCGGAACACGCCCTCGATCCTCTTTATGCCCGCAATATCGGCGTTGACATCGACAATCTCTATATTTCCCAGCCGGATTCCGGCGAACAGGCTCTGGAGATCACAGAGACGATGGTACGGTCCGGAGCGGTGGATATCGTTGTCGTGGACTCCGTCGCGGCACTGGTTCCGAAAGCGGAGATCGACGGTGAAATGGGCGATTCCCATGTTGGACTGCAGGCCCGTCTCATGAGCCAGGCTCTCCGGAAACTGACGGCTGCTGTCAGCAAGACGCACTGCATCGTCATCTTTATCAATCAGCTCCGCGAAAAGATCGGCATTATGTTCGGCAATCCGGAGACCACAACGGGCGGCCGCGCTCTTAAGTTCTACGCGTCGATCCGCATGGATGTCCGGAGGATCGAGACGCTGAAAGCCGCCGGCGAGCAGGTCGGAAACCGCACCAGGATCAAGATCGTCAAAAATAAGATCGCCCCGCCCTTTAAGCAGGCTGAATTTGACATCATGTTCGGCAAGGGCATCTCTAAAGAAGGCGATATTCTGGATCTTGCGGTGGAATGCGACGTCATCAATAAGAGCGGCGCATGGTTCGCCTATCAGGGAAATAAGATCGGCCAGGGCAGGGAAAATGCCAAGAGCTTCCTCGCCCAGAATCCGGAGATCCTCGCGGAAGTCGAGCTCGCCGTACGTGAGAAATACGGAATCGGCGGCGCCGCGGCGGAAGATAAGAAAGCGGAAGCGGATGAGCCGTAACAGTGAATGCCGGAAAAAAGCGCTCCAGATCCTGGAGCGCGCGGACAGGACGGAAACGGAGCTGCGTGACCGGCTTCTGAAGAAGGAGTTTTCACCGGAAGAGGCGGACGACGCCATTGCCTATGTGAAATCATACGGTTACCTGGATGATGCGAGATACGCGCTCCATTACGTGTCCTATCAGAAACAGTTTAAGAGTATGCGCCGCATACAGTTTGAACTGCGCAATAAGGGGATCCGGGAGGATCTTGTGGAAGCCGCATTGGAAGATGCGGCTTCTTCCGGCGAAAAAGAACTGATTCTTAAGATCATCCGGAAGAGGATACCCGATCCGGAGAAAGCCGGCCGGAAGGATGTGGAAAAGTGCAAAGCCTACCTTTACAGACAGGGCTTTCGGATGACTGACATCATTGACGGCATAGAGAAATGCGGCTTGACAGGTTTCTAAAAAAACTATAAACTGTGTTATGGATTTTTGCACACTGAAAACTAAATAAGGAGGTGCTCCTGTGCCGCAAACAATTATTGCAATTGCTGCATTAGTCGCCCTCGTTATTGCTATTCCGGTTACGTGGAAAGCCGCCATCGCCAATAAAGTCAGACAGGATGCCCAGACAGTCGGCACCGCGGAAGACAAGGCGAGAAGCATCATCGATGAGGCTATCAAGACCGCTGAATCGAAGAAACGTGAGTCCCTGATCGAGATCAAAGAGCAGTCCCTTGCTGCAAAGAATGAAGTCGATAAAGAGATCAAGGACAGACGCGCGGAGATATCCAAACAGGAAAAACGAATCCAGTCCAAAGAAGATCTTCTGGATCGGAAAACGGAAGCAATCGAAAAACGAGAAGCGGATTACGCAGCTAAAGAAACAGCGCTGAGCAAAAGAACAGCAGCTATCAGTGAACAAGAGCTGAAAATCGGCGAACTAGAAAAGAAAAAGCTCGCCGAACTGGAAACCATCTCAGGCATGACCACCGCGGAAGCGAAAGATTATCTTCTCAAATCGATAGAAGATGACGTGAAGGTCGATGTCGCTAAGCTCTATAAGGAGCTTGTCGCGCAGGCAAAGGAAGACGCCGATAAGCAGGCGAGAGAGTACGTCGTGAACTCGATCCAGCGCTGTGCCGTAGATCATGTTTCCGAAACGACGATCAGCGTCGTTCAGCTTCCCAATGATGAGATCAAAGGCCGGATCATCGGTCGCGAGGGACGCAATATCCGTACTCTTGAGACCATGACGGGGGTGGATCTTATTATTGACGACACACCGGAAGCCGTCGTTCTTTCAAGCTTCGACCCGATCCGACGTGAGATCGCGAGAATTGCTCTTGAAAAGCTGATCGTGGACGGCCGGATCCATCCGGCAAGAATTGAGGAGATGGTCGAGAAAGCCCGCAAGGAAGTGGATGTCCGCATCAAAGAAGCCGGTGAGAACGCAGCATTTGAAGTGGGTGTTCATAATCTTCATCCGGAGATTATCAAGCTCCTCGGAAGAATGCAGTTCCGCACATCGTTCGGTCAGAATGCCCTGAAGCATTCGATTGAAGTTTCTCTTCTTACCGGACTGCTCGCAGGAGAGTGCGGATGCGATGTCCGTATGGCGAAACGTGCCGGACTTCTGCACGATATCGGCAAATCCATCGACCATGAAGTGGAGGGATCCCACATCCAGCTGGGTGCGGAGATCTGCCGCCGCTACAAAGAGTCCGAGATCGTTATCAATTCCGTGGAAAGCCATCACGGCGATGTGGAGCCGACTTCTCTGATCGCGTGCCTCGTCCAGGCAGCCGATGCTATTTCCGCTGCAAGACCCGGTGCGAGAAGAGAGACGATCGATACCTATTCCAACCGCCTTAAGGATCTTGAAGAGATCTCCAACAGCTTCAAAGGCGTCGGAAAATCTTATGCGATCCAGGCCGGACGCGAAGTCAGGATCATGGTCATTCCCGAGCAGATCGGCGACGCAGAAATGGTCGTGCTGGCAAGAGACATTTCCAAGCGGATCGAGGAAGAGCTCAAATATCCGGGTCAGATCAAAGTTAATGTGATCCGGGAGAGCCGTGTGATCGATTACGCGAAGTAAGCTTCTTACATATGAACGAACACTATTCCTGATAAGAAAGCGCAGAAATTGAAAAATACCGTTGTGAAATAATCACAGCGGTATTTTTTCTTTTTTAAAAAATATTTTTTGTCCAGATCACTACATCTTGTTGAAGGGCAGATCATTCCGCACGACATCTTGATTTTTAATGTCTGATTGCCGTTTTTTGTTGAATTTTCAAGGAAAATTCGATTTGATTTTATGTAAATTAATAGGTATAATCGGTTCTGTATTGAAGGGTGAATTGCTTTTTGCGAATATTGTGGGGACAGTTGATCGCAATGGAACAGGCAATTCTTACATTTATAAATTATATACACAGAATCAAGGGCACTTCCGATAATACGGAAGTTTCTTATCGAAGAGATCTTACCAAACTGGCAGATTATTTACAGTCTGAAGGGGGCATCTCCGATTGGAGCCAGGTGACAGCTACAGATCTCAATTCCTATATGCTGTACATGGAAAAAAACAATTATGCAGCATCCTCGGTTTCGAGGAGTGTTGCTTCTATGCGCGCTTTTTTCCGTTATATGGCTAAACGCGGGAAAATCAGCGATGATCCGGCGGAAGAACTGAAGCCTCCGCACATCGAGAAGAAAGCACCTTTGATTCTTACCATCGAAGAAATCAACATGCTTCTCGAAGCACCGGACAGCAGCAGCGCAAAAGGCGCGCGAGACAGCGCCATGCTGGAACTGCTGTACGCTACCGGTATGCGCGTCTCCGAACTGATCGGTCTGCGCACGGAAGATGTCAATCTTCAGCATGGATATGTGATCTGCCGCGACAGGACGAAAGAACGGGTCATCCCTTTCAGTCATTCCTGCAAGACGGCTCTTGAGCAGTATCTGGACGGCACGAGAGAGAGCTTTCTGAGCGGAAAAGACGAAGGCTTTCTGTTCATGAATATCCAGGGAAAAAAACTTTCCAGGCAGGGATTCTGGAAGATGCTGAAGGGATACGCGCAGTCGGCGGGGATCCGAAAGGATATCACACCGCACACGCTGCGGCACAGCTTCGCGACCCACATGATCCAGAACGGAGCGGATCTTCGAAGTCTGCAGGAAATGCTGGGGCATTCGGATATTGCCTCCACCCAGATCTATGCAGACGCCGGTATTCAATACATGATGAAAGTGTACAGTAAAGCACATCCGAGAAAATGAATCCGACCATTACAGGAAAACCTTTTTTTAAAAAGAGTTTTCCTGTTTTTTTCTTTCTGAATACTTTTTCGGGATGTTCCCTGTAAATAGCTGAATAAATCTTGACAATTTTGGTAGGAAATGGTAAAAAATGATCGCCGGTATTACTTTAAACCGGAAAGCATTATACTTAAAAAAGTGCTCTGCACTTTTTGTGAACAGGCCCGCCGCCGGGGTGTCCTGAGGGATGCTTCTGAAGACGGGTTATAAAGAAAAGAGGTCTACCATGCCTACTACGATCTATCTGGACAATGCAGCTACTACAAAAACAGCGCCGGAAGTCGTTGCCGCGATGCTGCCGTATTTTACGGAGAACTATGGCAACCCGTCCAGCATTTACGAGGTTGCGGGGAGGAGCAAAGCAGCGATCGCGAAAGCGCGTGAACAGATCGCCTCTGTGATCGGCGCGAAGAGCGAAGAGATCTATTTCACAGCCGGCGGCTCCGAATCGGATAACTGGGCTCTGAAAGCGGCTGCAGAAGCCTATAAAAACAAAGGAAATCATATTATCACGTCCAAAATCGAGCATCACGCTATTCTGCACACCTGTGAATATCTCGAAAAACGCGGCTGCAAAGTGACTTATCTCGACGTCGACGAGAACGGTTTTGTAAGACCGGAAGATGTTGAAAAGGCGATCACTCCCGAAACCATTCTGATCTCCGTCATGACGGCAAACAACGAGATCGGAACCATCGAACCGATCCGTGAGATCGGGCGGATCGCTCACGAACACGGCGTGCTGTTTCACACGGATGCCGTACAGGCGTTCGGTCAGATCCCGATCAATGTGGACGAAGACAATATCGATATGCTGAGCTCCAGCGGACATAAGATCAACGGACCGAAGGGTACCGGATTCCTCTATATCCGAAAAGGACTGCGCATAAGGTCCTTCGTGCATGGGGGAGGACAGGAGAGAGGCCGCCGCGCCGGCACGGAAAATGTCCCCGGGATCGTCGGATACGGAGCAGCCGCGGAAAGAGCGGCCGCGTCCATGGCGGAAAGAACGGCGGAAGAAATCGCACTGCGCGACCATATTATTAACAGGATCCTGACGGAAATACCGTACAGCCGTCTGAACGGTGACCCGGAAAAAAGACTGCCGAATAATGTCAACGTCTGTTTCCGCTTTATCGAAGGCGAATCCATGCTGATCATGCTGGATATGAAAGGGATCGCGGCCTCGTCCGGCAGCGCCTGCACATCCGGAAGTCTTGATCCCTCTCATGTACTTCTCGCGATCGGACTTCCGCATGAGATCGCGCACGGGTCTCTCAGGCTGACGCTCTCGGAGGAAATAACGAAAGAACAGGCGGATTATACGGTAGACTGTCTTAAGGAGATCGTCACGACCTTAAGATCCATGTCGCCGCTCTACGAAGATTTTGTCAAGCATAATCAATAAAATGAAAAAAGACTGAGGAGAGAAGATAAATGTATTCCGAAAAAGTAATGGATCATTTCACACATCCGAGAAATGTCGGTGAGATCGAGGACGCCAGCGGCGTAGGTACCGTCGGCAACGCGAAATGCGGCGATATTATGCGGATGTATCTGGATATTGATGAAAACGGCGTGATCAGGGAAGCAAAATTCAAGACTTTCGGCTGCGGCGCCGCTGTCGCGACGAGCAGCATGGCAACGGAACTTGTCAAAGGAAAAACCGTTCAGGAGGCTCTGGAAGTAACCAATAAAGCCGTTATGGAAGCCCTGGACGGTCTGCCGCCCATCAAAGTGCACTGTTCGCTGCTCGCGGAGGAAGCGATCCACGCCGCCCTCTGGGATTACGCGGAAAAGAACGGCTTAACGATCGAGGGACTTGAAAAACCTGTCAATGACATCGCGGAAAAGGCACCGGAAGAGGACTACTGATAATGAGAACACAAACGGCCGCAGGAACCGTCGTCGTCGGAATGTCCGGCGGCGTCGATTCTTCCGCGGCTGCTTTACTGCTTAAAGAACAGGGATACCGCGTGATCGGTGCAACCATGCAGATCTGGCAGGAAGAGGATCCGGAAGAGATTTCCGGGAACGGCGGCTGCTGCGGTCTCAGCGCTGTGGATGACGCAAGACGCGTTTGTGAAACGATCGGCATCCCTCATTATGTCATGAATTTCCGGAGAGAATTCCGTGAAAATGTCATTGATTACTTCGTGCTGGAATACCGCTGCGGAAGAACACCCAATCCGTGTATCGCATGCAACCGCTATGTAAAATGGGAAGCGCTTCTTAAGCGTTCGATGGAGATCGGCGCGGATTATATCGCCACCGGGCACTACGCAAAGATCGTCCGGCTTGCGAACGGGAGAAAGACCATTCTCCGGGAGGGCAGAAAGGATCAGTCCTATGCCCTTTATAATCTCACGCAGGAACAGCTGTCGAGAACGCTGTTTCCGGTGGGCGGTCTGGAAAAAGAGGAAGTGCGGCGGCTGGCCGAAAAAGCAGGCCTGCCTGTAGCCCATAAGCCCGACAGTCAGGAGATCTGTTTTGTGCCCGATCAGGACTACGCCGGATTTATCCGGGAGTATACCGGAGAAGAGGATATTCCCGGAAACTACGTTGACATTTCCGGAAAAGTACTCGGAAAACACAGGGGCATTACCCATTACACGATCGGCCAGAGAAAGAGGCTCGGACTTTCGATGGGACATCCGGTATTTGTGACGAAGATCGATCCTGACAGAAATGAGATCGTGATCGGTGAAAACGAAGATCTCTTGAGCTGTGAAGTGACCGCCGGAAATGTAAACTGGATGGCGGAAGAGGGGATCACGGAACCTGTCCGGGTGACCGGAAAGATCCGTTATAATCACGCCGGCTCCCCCGCGACTCTTTTCCCGGAAGAAAACGGAGTGATCCGCTGTCTGTTCGACGAACCGCAGAGAGCGGCGACGCCGGGACAGGCGGCCGTGTTTTACCGCGACGGAGGGATTCTTTGCGGAGGGACGATACTATGATCGCTGACCTGCATATTCACACACATTTTTCAGCCGATTCCGAAGAAGATCCCCGCGCACAGATCGAATCGGCGATCGCAAAACATGCGGACATTCTTTGCTTTACCGATCATATGGACTATGATTTCGGAAGTGAAGGCGATACGTATACCTTTGATCCCGACGCCTTTTTTCAGGAACTGCAGCCGCTGCAGAAAGAATACGCGGATGATATCAAAGTTCTGATCGGGGTGGAGTTCGGCATGCAGCCCCATCTCCGTCAAAAATTTGAGACGCTGAAAGACGGCTGGCCTTTCGATTACATTCTCGGATCGCAGCATCTTGTATACGGACAGGATCCGTATTATCCGGACGTCTTCCGGGGGAGAGAGGACACTGAGGTGATCCGGCGCTGGTTCAGGGAATTACACGAAAGTCTTCAGGTTTTTCCGGAGATCAATGCGCTTGCCCATATCGATTATATTTTCCGCTATGTTCAGGACCGGGAGAAAAAATATCCTTATGAGATGTTTGAAGAGGATATTTCCGGCATTCTGAAACAGCTCGTAAAGCAGGGGACCGCTTTGGAGCTCAATACGGGAGGTTTCCGGAAAATCAGCTGTATCTCCGGTTTCCACGGTTCGCTTCTCGATCAGTATGAAAAAGAAGGCGGAAGAGTGATCGTCACCGGCTCTGACGCCCACGAGGCGGGGAACGTCTTAATCGATTACGATTCCCTGCCCGCAATGCTTTCCGGGAGAGACGGGCTGTCCTTTGTATATTATGAAAAACAACTTGCAAAATCACTGTGCCTTTGAAAAAAATTCAATTGCACTTTAGTTGTCAATCGGGTACAATGTTACAAGATTGTCAAGAGAATAACTTAAAAACGTTGTAATACGGCTTCTCTTTTCATAGGTTCATAGAGTTAAATTCAAGGAGGAAAATGAACTATGGCAGATGTGAAAGTTGCAATTAACGGATTTGGACGTATCGGCAGACTTGCTTTCCGTCAGATGTTCCGTGCGGAAGGATTTGACATTGTTGCGATCAACGACCTGACAAGCCCGAAGATGCTTGCTCATCTTCTGAAATACGATTCTTCCCAGGGCAAATACGCTCTCGCGGACAAAGTTTCCTGCACGGAAGACTCCATCATCGTTGACGGCGAAGAGATCAAGATCTACGCAGAAGCGGACGCAAAGAACCTTCCGTGGAAAGAACTCGATGTTGACGTAGTTCTGGAGTGCACCGGATTCTACACATCCAAAGCGAAATCTCAGGCTCACATCGATGCAGGCGCAAAGAAAGTTGTCATTTCCGCTCCGGCAGGCAACGATCTTCCGACCATCGTATATAATGTAAACCACACAACACTTACGGCTGATGATGATATCATCTCCGCAGCTTCCTGCACAACGAACTGCCTCGCTCCGATGGCGAAAGCGCTCAATGACTTCGCGGAAATTCAGTCCGGCATCATGGTCACTGTACATGCTTACACCGGCGACCAGATGATCCTTGACGGACCGCAGAGAAAAGGCGATCTCAGAAGATCCCGCGCAGGCGCGATCAACATCGTTCCGAACA
>SVDL01000022.1 GCA_015057835.1 Lachnospiraceae bacterium | reverse complement strand
CCTATAAGGAACTGTGCGGCGCGGGCGTGGCCTATAAGCTGATCACGGCGCTGTACCGCGCATTTTCCCGGGAAGAGGGGGAGGAGTGGCCGTATCTCGCATTTGCGGCCTTTGCCACCATCGGGGATATCGTTGACCTGACGGGTGAAAACAGAATTATCGTTAAAGAAGGTCTGAAAAGACTTCAGCACACGGATCATGCGGGCCTGAAAGCGCTCTGTCTTGCCTGCGGTATGGAAACCCGGCAGATCGATCCTTACAGGATCGGATTTGTACTGGGCCCCTGCATCAACGCGGGCGGCCGCCTTGACAGTGCCATGCTGCCGTATGAGCTGATGAGCACAGAGGATCCGGAGCGGGCCGCGGAGATCGCCCTCGCCCTGAAAGAGCTGAATGACAGCCGCAAGGCACTGACGGACGAGGCGGAAGAAAAAGCGGCGGCAGAGCTGATGAAGGGTGGCTGCGGTGAAAAGGTTTATGTGATTTTTCTTCCGGAGTGTCACGAGAGCATCGCCGGTATCGTGGCAGGCCGAATAAGGGAGAAATATGACCACCCGACGTATATTCTGACGCGCTCCGGAGAATTTGTGAAAGGATCCGGAAGATCCGTAAGCCGCTATTCCATGTTCGAGGAACTGGCGGGCTGCTCGGATCTGCTGGTCAAGTTCGGCGGCCATCCTATGGCAGCAGGTCTCACCCTCCGGGAGGAAAATATCGGCGCGCTGCGCCGGATGCTGAATGACCGCTGCTCTTTAAAAGAAGAGGATTTCTTCACAAAAGTTCAGATCGACGCCGCGATGCCGCTCCGCTATGTAAGCGAGGAACTCATCAGCCAGCTTGCGCTGCTGGCGCCTTTCGGGAAAGCCAATCCGGAACCGCTTTTTGCGCAGAAAGGGATCCGGGCGGAAAATCCGAGACTCCTCGGCGCGAAAAAGAATGTTCTGAAGATGAGACTGCGGAGCGCCGACGGCACTGCCATGGACGGGATCTGCTTCCGGGATGCGGAGGAACATTACAGGGAAGTGCAGGAAAATCCGGGGATCATGGTGGCTTATGTGCCTGCCGTCAATGAGTTTAACGGTATGCGGTCCCTCCAGGCGGAGATCCGTTATCTCCGGATTGAATGAAATCCCTGTTTGTGATATGATTTCAGATAACCCTTTTTAAAACTCTACGGAGGAAATTAGCTATGAAAGACATTAAAGATTATATCCGCACAATTCCGAACTATCCGAAAGAGGGAGTGATGTTCCGCGATATCACGACGGTCCTCAACAATGCGGACGGACTTAAGCTCGCCATCGATGAGATGACAAAGTTCCTTGACGGACTGGATTTTGATGTTATTGCAGGCGCCGAATCCCGCGGTTTTATTTTCGGGATGCCCATTGCTTATAACCTCCATAAACCGTTCGTTCTGGTCCGCAAGAAAGGCAAACTGCCGGGAGAGACCATTTCCCAGGCATATGACCTTGAGTACGGCTCCGCGGAAGTGGAGATCCACAAAGACGCGATCAAACCGGGACAGAAAGTGGTCATGATCGATGATCTGATCGCCACCGGCGGAACCGTGGAAGCGGCGATCAAACTGTTTGAGAGACTCGGCGGCGAAGTCGTCAAGGTCGTCTTCCTCATGGAACTCACAGACCTCGGCGGAAGAGAGCGCCTTAAAGGATATGATGTAGCTTCTGTCGTCCAGTACGAGGGCGAATAAAGACACAAAGCATTTGAGACCGGAAAGAAGAATTTGACAGCATGACAGATGTAAGCAGTACCATTCAGAGAATAGACGCGTCGATCCTAAGCCCCGGGGATTTTCAGGACCCGGAGGCTTTGTTCGGCACCCTTGTCGCGCGGATCCGCAGATACCGCCCGAACACGGATCTCTCCCTGATCGAGAAGGCTTACCATGTCGCGAAAGAGGCGCACGGCCAGCAGTGCCGCAAATCCGGAGAACCGTATATCATCCACCCGCTGTGCGTGACGATCATTCTGGCGGATCTCGAACTCGACAAGGAGACACTGGAAGCGGGACTCCTGCACGACGTAGTGGAGGATACGGCACTTTCCCACGAGGACGTCGCGGGAATGTTCGGGGAAGAAGTCGCGCTTCTTGTCGACGGCGTCTCAAAACTCAGCAAACTCAATTACAAAGCGGATAAAGTAGAAGTACAGGCGGAAAATCTGCGGAAGATGTTCCTCGCGATGGCGAAGGACATCCGGGTCATTCTGATCAAACTTGCGGACCGGCTGCACAATATGCGCACTCTTCAGTATATGCGGCGCGAAAAACAGATCGAGATCGCCAGAGAGACGATGGACATCTACGCGCCGATCGCTGACCGGCTCGGTATTTCCAAGATCAAGATCGAACTGGACGATCTGGCGCTGAAATATCTGGAGCCGGATATTTATTACGATCTCGTGAGCAAGGTCAACCTCAAAAAGGCCGAGAGACAGGCTTTTGTCGACGGTATCGTCGAGGGACTCAAGAAACAGATCGGTGATGCCGGTATCCGGGCGGATATCGAGGGGCGCGCGAAGCACTTCTTTTCCATTTACAAAAAGATGGTCAACCAGGACAAGACCATCGATCAGATCTATGACATGTTCGCGGTGCGCATTATCGTGGATGACCTAAAGGACTGCTATGCCGCCCTCGGCATCATTCATGAGATGTACAAACCGATTCCCGGCCGCTTCAAAGATTATATCGCCATGCCGAAAGAAAATATGTACCAGTCGCTGCACACGACGGTCATCGGCCCCGGCGGAACGCCTTTTGAGATCCAGATCCGGACAGTGGAAATGCACAGGACGGCGGAATACGGTATCGCGGCGCACTGGAAATACAAGGAAGCGCCGGATAAGAAGACCACCGGGGACCAGGAAGAGGCGAAGCTTGCCTGGCTGCGTCAGATCCTGGAGTGGCAGCGGGACATGTCCGATAACCGGGAGTTCATGAATCTCCTGAAAAGCGACCTGAACCTGTTCTCCGAAAATGTATACTGTTTCTCGCCGGCAGGCGATGTCAAGACGCTGCCGAACGGCTCCTGCACGATCGATTTTGCTTACAGCATTCATTCGGCTGTCGGCAACCGCATGGTGGGCGCCCGCGTCAACGGGAAACTGGTGCCGATCGAATATGTCATCCAGAACGGGGATCAGATCGAGATCATAACATCCCAGAACTCCAAAGGCCCCAGCCTTGACTGGCTGAAAATCGTCCGGTCGACCCAGGCCAAAAACAAGATCAACCAGTGGTTCCGCCACGAACGGAAAGAGGATAACATCAACAAAGGGCGCGAGCTGATCGCGCAGTACGCCAAAGAAAAGGCGGTCACTCTTTCCGATTACATGAAGCCGGATCTTATGGAAGCGGTTATGCGGAAATACGGTTTCCGCGACTGGGACAGCGTTCTTGCCGCCGTAGGACACGGGGGACTCAAGGAAGGCCAGGTGGTCAACAAACTGGTCGATCTCGGGAAAAAAGAACAGCAGAAAAACATCACGGATGCTGACATCCTGAAAGCCGCGCAGAAGACAAAAGACCACACACAGTCCTCCGCGACAAAGAAGAGCAAGTCCGGCATCGTCGTGCATGGACTTGAGGATGTGGCGGTGCGGTTTTCGAAGTGCTGCAGTCCGATCCCCGGAGATGAGATCGTCGGCTTCATCACGAGGGGGAGAGGAATCTCCATCCACCGCACGGACTGCGTCAATGTCATTAATATGACGGATGAGGACCGCTCGAGACTGATCGAAGCGGAGTGGCAGGAGCCGGAAACCGGCAAGAAAGACACTTATATGGCGGAGGTCACGATCTACGCCAACAACAGGATCGGTCTTCTTATTGATATTTCCCGCGTGTTCACGGAGAAAGAGATCGATATCGACTCCATGAACGTGCGGACAAGCAAACAGGGCAGGGCGTCCGCAGAGATCTCGTTCTTCGTGCACAGTACGGAAGAACTGAAGACTCTGATCGAAAAACTCCGCAATGTGGACGGTGTCATTGATATTGAGAGGAAAACAGGCTGATGACAGACCGCTTTACTGTAAAGATCCTTATCGTCGGCGAGATCCGCACAAACTGCTATCTCATGCAGAACCAGGAAACGGGAGCGGCGCTGATCGTCGATCCCGGTGACGAGGCGGAAAAAATCGCGCAGATCATAGAAAAAGACGGAGGGACGCCGGAAGCGATCCTTCTCACACACGGGCATCACGATCATGTCATGGCGGTGGGAGATCTCAGAAAGCGGTGGCCTTCCTGCAAAGTTTATATCGGTTCTGAAGAAAAGGGGATGCTGTCGCAGCCCCTTGGTATGTTTCCGGGAACGCCGTCCGATTATATGGGAGAACCGGACGAATGGGTCGATGACGGAGAAGTTCTTTCTCTCATCGGGACCTCTTTTTCGGTCCTTCGGACCCCCGGTCACACCAAAGGAAGCGTCTGCTACTGGAACGAGGAGGAAGGGATCCTGTTCTCCGGAGACACTCTCTTCCGGGGGAGCTGCGGGAGAACGGATTTTCCGGGCGGCTCCATGGAGGAGATGCGGGAATCCCTGAAAAGACTGAAAGATACGATCCCGGATGAAGTTTACGTTCTCCCGGGACACATGAATACATCCGTTATGGAGAATGAGAAACGGTTCAATCCGTATATGGCGCCGGTATGATGGAAGTACTTTTGAACGACGGCAGCTTTTCCTATGACGTCCACTCTCTGACCAAGGCGTTTTATCCGTCGGAGGATGTGAAGATCATTCCAATGGAAAACGGAAAGAGGATTCCGGCAGATCCCGTAAAGACAGAGCAGCACAAACAAGCGATGGCAGAGCGGGAGAATGAGCTTATTGCAGTTTCCGTGGAGGAACATGAAGTCTCCATCCGGATCCGGGAGCGGCTCACGGAAGCGGCGGTGCCGGAAAACTGCCCGCGGCAGGAAGTGAAGAATATCCTGAAAAAGACGCTGTACCATGCGCTCTGTGAAGAAAACGGCCACAGGCTGCCCTGGGGAACTCTCTCCGGGATCCGGCCTGTCAAGGTCCCGATGCGGATGATGATGAACGGCCATACGGAGACGGAGGCGCGGTCTTATTTTCAGACGACTTACCTTGCCGATGACAGCCGGACAGCGCTGGCTCTCGCGATCGCAAAAAGGGAACTGGCTGTTCTGGACGGCCGGGAACCTCTCTCCTCCGGAAAAAGAGCCGCCGGGGGAAGGCAGGAGATCCTTGACGGATACAGTCTCTATGTGTCGATCCCTTTCTGCCCCAGCATCTGCCTCTACTGCTCTTTCCCTTCCGGCACCATCGGAACTTACCGGAAGCATATTGAAGAGTATCTGACCGCTCTTGATAAAGAACTGTCAGAAACGGCGCTGCTCATGAGAGGGAAAAAGCTTCTCTCTGTCTATATCGGAGGCGGTACGCCGACCGCTCTTGAGCCGGAACAGCTTCTCCGTGTGATGGAGATGATCGGGAAGCATTTCGATATGTCATCGCTCCTTGAGTATACGATGGAAGCGGGAAGACCGGATACGATCACCCGGGAGCATCTTCTGAATATGCGCGCCCACGGCGTGAACCGGGTCTCGGTCAATCCGCAGACGATGCACCAGAAAACGCTGGATCTCATCGGCCGCTGCCACACGGTAGAGGATACGGAAAGAGCCTTCGCGCTGGCCAGAGAAGCAGGTTTTACGGATATCAATACCGATCTCATCATAGGGCTGCCCGGCGAGAGAGAAAAAGAGATCATGGAAACGCTCGAGGCAGTCCGGAAACTGGATCCGGACGCGCTGACGGTGCATTCGCTGGCGGTCAAGCGGTCTTCGAGGCTTCACGAGAGGATGGAAGAGTACGGCAGTTCGATCGAGCCTGTCTCCGAAAATACGATGGACGCGATCATTGCCGAGGAAAATAAGAACGGACTTGCTCCCTATTATCTTTACAGGCAGAAGAATATTGCCGGGAATCTCGAAAATATCGGCTTCGCGAAACCCGGCAAAGCAGGTCTTTATAATATTCTGATGATGGAAGAACTCCACACGGTCATTGCCTGCGGCGCCGGCGCGATCTCCAAGATCGTTTATCCGGGCCTCGAGCGGATCGAGAGAGCGGCCAATGTCAGTGATATCGCAAGTTATCTCGCGAGGACCGATGAAATGATCGAAAGAAAACGGTCCGTTCTCCGGGCGATGAGAGAAGAGACAGACTGACCCGCTCCGTTCTCCGGACGATGAGAGAAGAGACAAAATGAACCGGCCCGGCAGTGTGCGGGATCCGGCAGGACAGAAGAGAAAGCAAAGGAATGCAGAAATGAAAAAGAAACCGGTCAACGGAATGAAAGATATCATGCCCGATGAGATGGCTGTGAGAGATTATGTCATAGGACTGATCAAATCCACATACGCCTCTTTCGGATTTTCGGGGATGGAGACACCCGTTATGGAGAGCCTTGAGAACCTGCAGAGCAAGCAGGGCGGGGACAATGAAAAGCTTATTTTTAAAGTTCTGAAACGCGGCGAGAAGCTGCAGATCGACAAAGCGCAGACGGATAATGATCTCGCGGACGCCGGCCTCCGGTATGATCTCACCGTGCCGCTGTCAAGATATTACGCCAATCACATGGCGGAACTGCCCGCTCCGTTCAAGGCGCTGCAGATCGGCAGCGTTTTCCGCGCCGACCGTCCTCAGAGAGGACGTTACCGCCAGTTTACACAGTGCGATATCGATATTCTCGGCGAGGATACATATCTCGCGGAGATCGAACTGATCCTCGCGACAACAACGGTGATCTCAAAGCTGGATTTTCACAATTTCACGATCCGCATCAATGACCGGCGCATTCTGAAGGCGATGGCAGCCTCCTGCGATTTCCCGGAATCGGATTTCGATAAGGTCTTTATTATTCTCGACAAGATGGATAAAATAGGGATCGACGGCGTCCGCGGGGAACTGCTCGAGTGCGGCTATTCGACGGAACAGGTCGATCAGTATCTCCGGATGTTCGAGGCGGACAGCACGGATTCTTCGAGACTTCTTGCTCTTAAGGAAGAACTCGGGAAGAACCTTGCGGACAGCAGCGCGGAAGAACTGAAAAAGATCATCGATACAGTGGATGCTGTGAAAGAAGGAGATTTCCGCATCGTATTCGATCCGACGCTTGTAAGAGGCATGTCCTATTACACCGGCCCGATCTTCGAGATCGCCATGGATGAGTTCGGCGGATCGGTGGGCGGCGGCGGACGGTATGACCACATGGTGGAGCGGTTCGCGGGAACACCGGTGAGCGCCTGCGGCTTTTCGATCGGGTTCGAGAGGATCATTCTGCTGCTCATGGAGCGGGGGTTCAAGGTTCCGGACGCTGCTGAGAAGACAGCAGTGCTCGTCGACAAAAAGACAGACGCCGCGAAACTCGCGGAGGTCTTTAAAGCGGCGGCGGAAGCCAGAAAAGAAGGAAGGACCGTCACCGTATCTTCCATGAAGAAGAACAAGAGATTCCAGAAGGAGCAGCTCGCATCCCAGGGGTTTGATAAGATCGAGGACGTATTCTGACCCCGTAATAAGAAATCCTGTATATGCCTACAGCGGAGCAGGGAAAAGAAAAAAATACCCGAAAACAGGGCAGGAACCACTGCCTGTTGAAAAACGGGTTTTAAGACAGGAAGGATAATAAAAAATGGCAGAATCAATGGCAGGCTTAAAGCGCAGCATGCGCTGCGCGGAGGTCACAGAAGCGGAAATAGGAAAAAAGCTGACTCTTATGGGATGGGTCGCGAAGACCCGCAATAAGGGCGGTATCGTGTTCGTGGATCTTCGGGACCGCAGCGGCATTATGCAGCTGATCTTTGAGGACGGAACGATCGACCGGGAAGGTTTTGAGAGAGCGGGCCGCTTAAGAGCGGAATATGTTATCGCCGTCACCGGCGAGATCTGCCGCCGCAGCGGTGCCGTCAACGAGAATCTCACGACCGGAACCATGGAGATGCGCGTAGAGAGCCTGCGTGTGCTCTCCGAATCCGAGACGCCGCCGTTCCCGGTGGAAGACGGCATCAAGACGAAGGACGAACTTCGCCTGAAATACAGATATCTGGATCTCCGCCGTCCGGAGCTGCAGAAGAATTTCTTCCTCCGCAGCCGCATCGCCCAGATCACGAGACAGTTCTTTACGGAGAACGGATTCCTCGAGATCGAGACGCCGGATCTCATCAAGAGCACGCCGGAAGGCGCGAGGGACTACCTCGTCCCGAGCCGTGTCCATCCGGGCGAATTCTACGCCCTTCCGCAGTCCCCGCAGCTGTTTAAGCAGCTGCTCATGTGCTCCGGTTTTGACCGCTATATCCAGATCGCGCGCTGCTTCCGCGATGAGGATCTTCGCGCGGACCGCCAGCCGGAATTCACGCAGATCGATATGGAGCTCTCCTTCGTCGATATCGATGACGTCATCGATGTCAATGAGAGATTCCTGCAGAAGTTGTTTAAGGAGACACTGAATGTCGACGTCGAGCTTCCGATCCGCCGCATGACGTGGCAGGAAGCGATGGACAGCTACGGCTCCGACAAACCGGATCTCCGTTTCGACATGAAGATCAAAGATGTGTCGGACGTGGTGAAAAACTGCGGGTTCGGCGTCTTCACGGGAGCGCTCGCGAACGGCGGAACGGTCAGAGTCCTTAACGCAAAGGGCGCAGGCCAGATGCCCCGCAAGAAGATCGACAAGCTGACGGAGACCGCGAAGACCTACGGCGCGAAGGGACTTGCCTATATCGCGATCCAGCCGGACGGATCTCTCAAATCGTCCTTTACGAAGTTCCTCACGGAAGAGGAGATCAGCGAGCTGCTGAAAGCGGCGGACGGACAGCCGGGAGACCTGCTCCTGTTCGCGGCGGACCGGAACAAGGTCGTGTGGGCCGCTCTCGGAGCACTGCGTCTGGAACTCGGAGAAGAACTTGGCCTCATCGATCACAGCAAGTTCGCCTTTGTATGGATAACCGAATTCCCGCTGCTCGAATGGTCGGATGAGGAAAACCGCTTCATGGCGATGCATCATCCCTTTACAAAGCCGATGGAAGAGGACTGGGAATTCATCGATACCGATCCGGGCAGGGTCCGCGCGGAAGCCTACGATATCGTCCTGAACGGCAACGAGATCGGCGGCGGTTCCGTCCGTATCCACCGCAACGATATCCAGCAGAAAATGCTGGAGGTCCTCGGTTTCACGCCGGAGCAGGCGTACAGCCAGTTCGGCTTCCTGCTCGACGCCTTCAAATACGGCGTTCCGCCTCACGCGGGACTTGCCTACGGTCTGGACCGCCTTGCCATGCTGATCGCCGGTGTCGACTCGATCCGCGATGTCATCGCTTTCCCGAAGGTCAAGGACGCCAGCGACCTTATGTGCGAAGCGCCGTCTCCGGTGGATGAGAAGCAGCTCAGCGAGCTGGGCATCGGGATCCTTCCGCAGGAAGAGGAATGAATCGTACGTAAATAAGAAAGTATGCTGATAAATCAAAAACTCACTGTTTATTATGGCAGTGAGTTTTTTGAGACTATAGGACTTTGAGAAAACTGTTACTCTGAAGCGTACTCAAATGCGTAGCGGACGAAGTATTCGACACCTTTCACGAGTACATTTTCATCGATGATATAATGCGGGCTGTGCTGCGGCCAGCGGAGCGCTTCATCGGGAAGACCGCCTCCGAGGAACATGAGGCATTTCGGGGATTTGTAGCAGGCAAAATCTTCACCGACCATCTGTCTCCACTCGATGATATTTTCCTCGCCGAAAACCGGCGCAGCTGCACGTTTTGCGGTTTTCACGGCTTCGCCGTCATTGATGACAGGACCGGGCCCTTTGTGGTAGGATACAGTGATCTCCGTACCGGTCGCCAGCGCAACCCCGTCGGCGATCCGCCGGAGTCTTGCCGGGAAGGAAGCCGCTATGGCCGGGTCGTAGCTTCTTGTCGTGCCCATGATGTCAGCGCAGTCCGGAATGACGTTCCAGGTCGTGCCGGCGTGAACGGATCCGATGGTAACGACATTCGAGGTGAACGGATCGGTTTCACGGCTGACGATGCGCTGCGCGGCCTGAATGAATTCCGCCGCTGCGGGAACCGGATCGATCGCCTCCTGCGGAACGGCTCCGTGTCCGCCTTTTCCCTGAATATGTACTTCAAAAGTATCGGTGCTTGCCATGACGGGTCCGGCGCAGATACCGGCCTGACCGGCAGGAATTCTGCTCCATGTGTGGATCGCGATCATCCGTGTGCAGGCCAGAATAAAAGGATCGTCACAGATCACGCCGCCGCCGCAGGCGCCGGGCGTCTCCTCCGCGGGCTGGAAAATGAAGCGGACGGCACAGGGCAGCACGTCCTTATTTTCCCGGAGCACTTTAGCGGCCGCCAGTGCCATCGCGATGTGCGTATCATGTCCGCATGCATGCGAAACGCCTTCATTTTGCGAAGCGAAGGATAATCCCGTCTCTTCCTGTACCGGCAGGGCGTCGATATCGGCGCGGATGCCGAGGATTTTTTCTCCCGGAACGCAGGGAAATACCTCATCCCCTTCCGTATCCTGCACGGCGCACTGTCTGCCGCGGATCTCCGTGATCACGCCGGTCCCTCCGACCGGACGGCAGATCAGTCCGAGGGATGTCAGATATTCCATGATCGCTTTCTGCGTTTCTGTCTCTTCCCACGAAAGTTCCGGGTGAGCGTGAAAATGCCTGCGCAGCCGGATGACTTCCTTTTTTATCTCCTCTGTTTCGAAACAGATCCCCTCAGGTAAATCCTTCACAGCAGTATGCTCCTTCTATAATACATGATCGTTTTATTTATCATACTCTTCCTTCTTTTGCCTTGACAATATAAAATTCTGCCCATATTATAGTGACATTGTGAAGAGGTAAGTCAGCATACAAGTTGAACAGGACGGGAACGGAACGTAGAAGCAGACAGCAGCCCGCCAAAGAAGAGGTTTTATGGAACAGGAAACAAGAAAAGAGAACAAGATGGGGGTGCTCCCGATCGGGAAGCTCCTTTTTTCCATGTCGCTGCCGATGATCATCTCGATGCTGATCCAGGCGCTGTACAATGTCGTGGACAGTATGTACGTCTCGCAGATAAGCGAAAATGCCCTGACGGCGGTCTCGCTGGTCTTCCCGATGCAGTCGCTGATGATCTCGGTTGCAACGGGTACCGGCGTCGGTATTAACGCGCTGCTCTCAAGAAATCTCGGCGCGAAGCGGTTTAAGGAAGCCAATCATGTGGCGCGCCACGCTATTTTCCTTGCAGCCTGCTCTTTTGTCGTTGTTGCCATCATCATGTTTTTTGCCGCAAAACCGTTTATGGCAGTGCAGACTTCGGAACCGGAGATCTTTGAGGGCGGCGTGACCTATATGCGGATCTGCTGCTGTGTCAGCATTGGTATGTTCGGCGCGGTTACAATGGAGCGTCTTCTTACCTCGACGGGAATGACGATGCTGACGATGATCACGCAGACGACAGGCGCGATATTTAACATCATTATGGATCCGGTTCTGATTTTCGGCCTCGGTCCGTTCCCGAAGATGGGAATCGCCGGCGCAGCGGTGGCGACGGTAATGGGACAGTGCATCGGGGCAATACTCGGACTGTATTTCAATCTTAAGAAGAATAAAGAAATAAGTCTGAATATGAAGGGATTCAGGCCGGATGGTCTGCTGATCGGGGAAATTTACCGAATTGCAGTGCCTTCCATTATCATGGCGAGTATCGGCTCTGTCATGACATTCGGTTTCAACATGATCCTCATGCAGTTTCTGCACAACTCGACCGCTGCGGCGGTGTTCGGCGTGTACTTTAAGCTGCAGAGCATGATCATGATGCCGCTGTTCGGTCTCAACAACGGAATGGTTCCTATCATCGCCTTCAATTACGGCGCGCGGCACCGCGGCAGGATCATGCGCACCTATAAGCTGAGTCTGATCACGGCGTTCTGCTTCATGGGAATCGGCATCAGCGGGATGTGGATCATACCCGGAAAGCTGCTTGCTCTGTTCAACGCGTCGGAAAATATGCTCTCAATCGGGATCCCGGCACTCCGGATCATCTCTCTCAGCTATATTTTCGCGGGATTCTGCATTATTACCGGCTCGGTCATGCAGGCCCTCGGCAGAGCCTTCTACAGCATGATCAATTCCATCACCCGTCAGCTGGTGTTCCTGCTGCCGTCCGCCTTTGTCCTTGCATGGGTCTTCCGGTCGACCGGCGGGCTGCCCCAGATCTGGTATTCCTATGATATTGCGGAAATCTCCTCTTTCTTGGTAACGGCATTTTTCTTCCGCAAGGTCTATAAAGAGGTGATCGCGCCGCTCCCGGAGTGAGCCGGACTCTGATAATGAGACGCAATCCTGCGGTTTCAGTTGTGTGAGGCAAATGCGAATGACATTTTGTTCTTGCAATTTAGAGAAGAATCACATACAATAGAAAAGCGGTGCGAGAAGGCACTGCAAAAACGGGGGCGTAGCTCAGTTGGGAGAGCGCTTGAATGGCATTCAAGAGGTCATGGGTTCGACTCCCACCGTCTCCATGAATTACCGGGATCCAGTAAAATCAAAGGATCCCGGTTTTTTCTATATTTTATGCGGCTTTGCGGGTTTTAATACGTTGCGATATTTCCCAATAGGTTGTTGAAAAATTCAACAGTTTGGAAACATTGTTTACTTTTTTGTTTACTTTTTTCAGCCGTTTAAGAGGGCGCTGAAGTGCTCCGATGCCATATCTGAGAACTCTTTTCTCTTGTCGCTCATGGATCTTCTGTAAATTTGTTTCATAACCGTGTCGGTTTTGTACCCTCCATCCTGCATAATATATACGTCCGGTATTCCGATCGCGTGCCGGATCGACACCGCGTAAGCCCTCAGATCGTGAAAGCGGAACTCCGGAAGGCCGCAGGCGGCAAGGGCGCGTTTGTGCTGCCGCGTAACCAGATCCGGCGACATATCTACGATCCTCTCAGCCTCTCCACGATCGCGCAGGAGCCTTTCTATTACTTGGTGCGGATATTTTACCGTCCGGATGCTTTCTGTCGTCTTGGGAGCTTTCACGGACCATCCTCGTCCCGGTATACGGATCAGCTCCTTGTTGATGCGGATCTCGTCGCCGTGGATATCATCGTATGTGACCGCACATACCTCTCCACGGCGCAGGGTGCCGAACGCAGCCAATAGGACGGCCTTTTCGAGCTCGGTTCCTTTTATATAATCGAGCAGGCGCTTTATATCCTCGTCTGTCGGCGTATACAGCTCCGGAGGGCATTTCTGCGGGAGCGTCACCCGGAACTTTATATTCGGCTTTTGCATGGAAATAGCTGCGACCAGGAGCCCGTTCGCGTTGCGGCAGGTTTTCGGGCTATGCGTGAGTTTGTACTCGTTCATCCACCTCTGGATATCTTCGTCCCGGAGGGATTTGATTTTCTTATTCTGGATCGGGCCGTAAGCGTTCGCTTTATAAGATCGGTAGCACTGCACGGTATATGGCGAGAGCACGTTTTCCTTTGCTGTTATATACCGATCAAGGGCCTCGTCCACCGTAATATTCGTTTCGGCATACTGTGCCTTATTATCCTGAAATTCTGCAGCGAGCCGCTCGCATTCCGTTTTGCTGGCTGCGGTAAAAGACCGGAACACGATCTTTCGCTTTCCTTCGTGGTATTCGTAATGGTCGACGACCTTGCAGTTGTACTTGCCCGACTTCGTTTTTCTGGCGATTGGCATAGTACCTCCTTGTTAAAAAATCCCGAAGGTGCTATACTTTTTATTGCGGAAAAGAGCATCCTTCGGGGTGCGATGCCTGTCTTCTGGAGGGGGACAGGCATTTTTTATTGTTTACAGACGGCATCAACGATCATTTTCGCGGTGTCTTTATTAGAGAGCTTTCTGTCTGATGCAAATAGGTTCTGGAACGAAGATTCAAAAAAACGCTCGAGCTCTTCAGCGGAAATATTTAAATGCTCAGCGCAGCTTTTTATGTCCTTTATTATTCCCGGCGCAAGGTTACTGGAAATATTCTCATTATCAAATCTTGCTTTTGAGTTAATGCTTAAAAAGCAAATATACCCAAACTCAAACAACGCGTCCTTATATCGCCCGTCTTCCATTCCCAATTGTGCGAAATTATGCCGGATGCCTGAGTATAAACCGTCTTTGCCTGCTTGTGCGTACTCTGTGAGCTTCTGGTTAAGTGCTCCCCATAATAGATCTTTGTAATTAGATCCGGGATTTTTTGCTACTAGCGCGTTCATCTCCGGCAGCGAAACAGAAAGAGAGCTATGATTGTGCATGAATTCGATGTATTCGTTTTCCGCGCACTCCTGTTCTCCAAGAGGTGTCAGCGTATATTTCCCGTTATCTGCTAAATAGATAAATCCTTTCTTAGACAATGCTGCGAGCGCAGCATTTACGTCATGGATTTCGTATGTTCGCGCCCAGAATCTTGGTGTCGCTTTTCCTTCTTTCAGCGGGAGTAATCCTCTTCTGCAGTAGAATAGCAGAAGATCTTCACCTACAGAAAGCCCGTTGCGAGATGGGAATGTTTCTACATGCACAGTGTTCACTACAGGAGCGCTTACTTTTACTGTTGCGTTTGGCTTGCTTTTTTTGAAAACATCAAACAGTCCCATAAATAATTCTCCTTTCTATTCTTCCCAGTGGCTTTTCCTTCTTGCTCTATAAACAAGGGTGTAATCACCATAATCTGATCCCGGCGCGTGCCAGTCTTCTTGCAGACCGATCTTTGCGAGGAGCTCGTTTCGTTTATCGCGCTTTTTCTTTTCGCGCTCAGCCTTCCTGCGCTCCGCTTTGAGCATTTTACCAATGCGTTCATGTGACTTTTGCAGGCGCTCTTCTCGTTCTTTTCGTTTTCGCTCTTCCTCGAAGAACTTCTCCGGATCGAATGTGGGCCCTACTGCTTCGAGATCGTGGGCATCCGCTTCTATGACCTGTACGTTGTCTTTTTCAAAGTCTTTCTTCCTGATATGATCCCGCTCGTGGTAAAACGCTTTCTTCTGCGTTTCGGCATCATAAATGAGGTTGATATAGATAATATATCGATCCTCCGGAAGGGCGTGCACGGTTTCGCCTTTCACGCCCACTTCCATATTCATGAAAATAACAGTGACGGTGTCACCGATAACTTCGTCGTAATAGTACTCAACAGCCCTCGTCATAATCCGGATGCTCCTGCTTATATAGCTCCTTCATAAAATCAACATGCGCCTTAAAGCGATCCGGATCCATGTTGCGTTTCATATCGTACAGGACCCTCATATCGGAATCGTTGAGCATCTCCTGGGCGAGGGCAGCGGTCTCGTCGTTTAAATAATACTTTGCACCGTTGGTCACTTCCGGATCTTCAATTCCCATTATAACCATCGGTGAGATCTGCAAGACTGATGCGAGCGCAGAGATTTTATCCCGACGCATATTTTCTATATCGCCAGACTCCCATCTTGAAATAGTACCTTCGCTGACTCCGACCATAGAAGCGACATCTTTCATAGTCAATCCGAGCTCGATGCGACGATTTTTTATAATATTCTTAACTTCCATGGTGCACCTCCGATATAAAAGTATTATAGTTCAGGGTTTGCATTTTTGCAAGTATAGCGAGCTTGTGAGTGTAAAAAACTTGCGGAAACGCATTGACAGCAAGAGGGGCGAGTGGTAATATGTACTTGCGGAAACGCAAGTCTTACAGGAAGGAGAGTTTCTATGTTCAATAAAAATGAGTTCAAGGCGCAGATTGCCAGATCTGGCAAAACTATCAAAGAAACAGCGAAATATCTCGGGATAAATGAATCTACCATGTACAGAAAGGTGCAGGCAGACGGCAATTTTACCCGAGAGGAAATAAATAAGCTAATTGAATTTCTTCAGATCGAAAGACCGGAAGAAGTTTTTTTTGCCCATAAACTTGCGTAAACGCAAGATATAAGGCAAAAGTAAAATGCCCACCGATGCAGATTTGGACGTCGAACACCGGCAGGCAAGTATCAATAAATGACGTGTGTATTATAGCACACGAGAAAGCGAGGAACAATGAGCATTGAAAAAGTCGACAAAGTTGCACGGACGGTTTCCGCTGCAACGGTCGCAATTGTAGCTATTCTCAAGACCGGATCTCTTGCGGTCGGGATCGTCGCATTTCTGGCGCTGATCTTAATTATCAAAGACGTATAGGAGGAAACATGCCGAGATCGTTATTACGCGACTGGAGCGCGGAAACAGCCCTGAGGATTTTTGGATCCGGAGTGAACGAAACAAACATTACCGCACTCGGTCAGAAAGTAAACATTCCTGCCAGCACGCTTTACTACTGGCGCAAACATCCTGAATGCATTTCGCTTTTCGGATTCGCACGGATCGCTAAGGCGAAGGGCATGACGGACGATGAACTTACAAAGATCATCAAAGGGATCAAATAGGGGAGATAACAATGAGGGGTTCCAAAAGCGACAGGATGAAGAATATGGCGATTTCATTACTAATCGGAATCGTCGCTGCAACAAATTTAACATGGCGCGATACCGTCTGCATGGTCGGAGGGGGCTACATAACAGCGCAGGTCGCGTGGGTTTTTTTAACAACGTATGACGAGATTCAAAGGAAAAGGAGAGTAAGCAGACATGGCAAGAATTGACGCAGATAAAGTTAGATCAGACATTAAGGCCCTCGGAATCACGCAGACACAGGTAAGTTACGCGTGCGGATTCAGCAAACACTGGTTAGGAAACATCCTCGATACAGGAACTACAAACCTCGAGAATATCCGGAGAATCGAAACGGCCCTGTTTAAACCAGAGGGAACCTACGAGATAAAAGTGGCTCCAGAGCCAAAAGAGGAACCAAAACCCGCGCAGAACAACGCACAGGTGATAGAGCTTCTGAAGGAACTTATAAAAGTCCAGAACGTGATCCGGGCGCAGAACGAGGAGCTGCTTTCCGCTATACACGCATGGCGCAAGACGAACACCGATCAGAATGCGAAGCTGATCGAGAAAAGCACAGAGCATATAACACAGCAACTCAAGACGAGGTCGATGCTTGAGAGGGGGTTATCAAATGAAACTTTATGAGATCACAGACCAGTACCTGCAGCTCTTAGAGCTCGCTGAGGATCCGGAGGTTGATCCGGAGGTATTAGCAGACACCATGGAGGCGCTCGACGGCGATTTTGAAGAGAAAGCGGACGGCTATGCAAAAGTCATCGCGCAGATCAACGCCGACGCGGATGCTATTAAAAAAGAAACCGACCGGCTTACGGCCCGGAGGAAGGCGCTGGAGAATTCCGCAAAACGGATCAAGGATACCCTGCAGATGGCGATGATCGCCTGCGACAAGCGGAAATTCAAAACGACGCTGTTTTCCTTCGGGATCCAGAAGAACCCGGCATCGGTGGTAATGGAAACCGACAACGTATTCGAGATCCCGGCAGAGTACCTGGTTATGCAGGATCCTACGATCGACAAGAACGCGATCAAGGATGCGCTCAAGAACGGCGTCGACCTTACCGGAATCGCCCACTTTGAACAGGGCGAGAGCTTGAGGATCAGATGATGAAGGCGTTTGAATTCTACCAGAATAGAGAAGAGAGATATGAGTACGAACGAAAACAGGAGGCAACCGATGAATATTTACGAGTCAATGGCAGCCGTAATGGAAGACTGCGGAGCGGTGGCAAAAAGCTCCACAAACGAAAAGCAGAGGTACAAGTACCGCGGGATTGATGCGGTGATGAACGCCCTGAATCCGGCACTCCGAAAGCATAAGGTTTTTGTAATACCGGAGGTGCAGGAGCAGGCGCGGGAGGAGCGCACGACGCAGAACGGCGGCTTGCTGATCTACTCGACGGTCAAAGTAAAATACACCTTTTATGCGGAGGACGGATCCAGCGTGGTTGCAACGGTAATCGGCGAGGGTATGGATTCCGGAGATAAAAGCACAAATAAAGCCATGAGCGCCGCGTTTAAATACGCATGCTTTCAGGCTTTCTGCATTCCGACCGAGGAGATGCGTGATTCGGAGGAAGATTCTCCGGAACCAACGCCGAAACCCGCGCAGAAGCCAAAGAGAGCAACACAGGAGCGCCCTTCCCAAGAACCCGCAAAGGAAACGCCGAAACAGAGAGCCGCTGCAGCTTACCCGGATCGAGATGAGATGGTAAATACGATCATCCGCGTAAGTAACGCAGACGCCCTGCAGAACTGGCTCGGCAGAGTAAATGCTCCGACAGTAGCAGAAGCTCCTGACGCGGCGATCATGGCCCTCTATAACTACTATGTGCAGAGAGGCGTGGCATGAAACAGAAGTTCACCATTGAGGGGCGATTGCCGTCCCTCAATGAATACATCAAAGCGGAGCGGACGACGCGGTTTGCTGCAGCAACCATGAAAAAGTCGTGGCAGAACTTCATCGTCGGATGCATCCGGCACGCGAAGCTCAAGAAAGTCGGCGGGCCAGTAACGCTTTTATATGATCACTTTGTTCCAGATAAGCGAAGAGACCGCGACAACATTTCCAGTATTGTTCATAAGTTCACGCAGGACGCTTTGGTTACATCTGGGATCCTGAAAGACGACGGATGGGACTATGTCGTAAACAGTATCGACGAGTGGCACATAGACAGGAAGAACCCTCGTATAGAGGTAACAATTGAGGAGGTAGAGCTGTGAGAGACGGTTTTGTGTTTTATGGATCGTTTTACGACGCGCTTTCTGATCTCCCGGAAGACCTGCGGCTGCAGGCTTATGAAGCGATTTGTAAATACGCCCTGCTCGGAGTTGAGCCAGATTGCTCCGGAGTTATCCGGACGGTTTTTAAACTGGTAAGACCACAGATTGATGCCAATAATAAGCGCCGCGAGAACGGCAAAAAAGGAGCTGAGGTATCAAACGAGCGGCACGATGACAGCACCGATTCGGCAACCGATCAGCAAGAGGTCGGCAACCAGTCGGCAACGGAGCGGCAAGAGGTCGGCACCGATGCGGCTAAAGAAAAAGTAAAAGATAAAGAGAAAGTAAAAGATAAAGAGAAAGTAAAAGATAAAGAGAAAGAGAAAAGAGAAAGATTCGTGCCACCGACCGCAGACGAGGTAGCTGCCTACTGCCGGGAGCGCGGAAACGGCGTTGACCCTGATCGCTTTATAGACTTTTACGCCTCAAAAGGATGGAAGGTCGGCAACCAGCCGATGAAGGACTGGAAAGCCTGCGTGCGCACATGGGAGAAGCGAGACGGCGCTCCGCAGAAGGTGCCTTTGAAGAAAAACGCCTTCACGCGGTTTGACCAGCGCGAATACCAGAACGATGAGCTCGAAGCGATGCTCCTTGGAGTGGGAGGTGGTTCCGGATGACCGGCACAGCTTCTCAGCTGATCACAAGGTTGGTGCAGATCGTACAAGCGGATCCGGATAAGCTCTATGACCTCAAAGAGCACAAGGAGAAGCGGAGCCTGCAGGCGAATGCCTACTTCCACAGGCTGGTCGGCCTGCTTGCCCACGGGAACGGTGATCGGTTTTACGAGATCAAGAACGAGATGATCCTGCAGTATGGAAACCACGAGCTCGTCCGCGAAAACGGGAAAGCGGTATATGAGATCCTTCCGGATGACGACCGCTGGAAACGGAGCCTCACAGAACACTATGTGCCGACAGAATACACCGACGAGTTCCGCGGCGTAAAGATGCGTGCCTTCTGTAAGGTAACCGGCACGCACACATACAACGCGAAGGATATGGCGCAGCTGATCGATGGCGTCCGGAATGAATGCGCTGGCTGCGGGATACCGTGGGACGAGATAGAAACGTATGAGGAAAGGCGGCTGTTTTATGGGCTACAAAACAAAGCGAAGTCGGGCGACCGATATTCCGAGAGCGGTTAAGAAAGCCGTTATGCGGCGGGACGACGGGCAGTGTATTTTCTGCGGACGGCTCGGATACCCGAATGCGCATGTGATACCGCGATCGCACGGAGGGCTCGGTATAGAAACGAACATCGTGACGGCCTGCTTCGAGTGCCACGAGCGGATGGATCACACCCTCGACCGGAAGATATACCTCGACGCGGCACGGCGCTATTTGAAGGAACACTATGACGGTTGGAAAGAAGAAGACCAGGTATACAGAAAGGGGCAATTATGACACAGCAGCAGAGGATCCTGCAGTACCTTGCGGATCACCCGAAGCAGGGAATGACAATCCGGGACGGATTTGAAAAGCTGAAAATCAACTGGCCGCATAAGCGGGTGGCAGAGCTCGCGGCGATGGGCGTGCAGATTAAAAGAATCGATGAGGTTATAAACGGCAACCGCATCCGCAGGTATATTCTCGCGGATCCGGAGCAGGATCGGGTAAAAGAGCTTCTCGGGATCGACCTGAAGGAGGTGCCAGCGTGACTATAAACGAATACCAGAAAGCGGCCCTGCGGACGGCAGGAACGAACAATGTTGATGATCTGCTGATAAACGGCGCGATGGGCCTTTGCGGAGAAGCAGGAGAATTCATCGACCTGATAAAGAAATGGCAGTTCCAAGGGCATGCGCTGGATGCTGAGCATCTCATCAAGGAGCTGGGCGATGTAGCGTGGTACATGGCAATCGCGGCAACCGGAATCGGAGTTACATTAGAGCACGTGCTGCAGCTAAACATCGAGAAGCTCCGAGAAAGGTATCCGGATGGATTCGATCCAGAACATTCGCTCCACCGAAGGGAGGACGATATATGAAGCCGGACACAGTGAAGATGGCGCCGCTTACAGTTGAAACTATAAATACAGAAGGCGCTATAAGGCTGGTGCAGAAGGTATTTGAAGATACCGCGCAGGAATACATTAATGCATACTGCGATTTGCTAAAGGCTGAGGAAAGCGAGAACCCTTACAAGATCAAAGACACAAAGCAGGTGGTGTATCGCTTGGAGCGTTGGATCCGGAAGTCATTGCTTATACAGGCAATTATTGACAACATTGACGATGTTATACTGACGCTCCAAAGTAAAGCGCGACAGAAATACGTGCAGCGGGCAGATAAAAAGAAACCGAAGCGAAGAAGAAGGAAAAAGAAATGCGAGGAATAAAAGTCCTGATTCTTGCGGCTGTAATAGCCATGGTGGTCGCGGGATGTGGAAAAAGGCAGCAAATACCAAGGAACGGTTATAACCGTTTTAAAGTGGTTGAGCGGTATAAAGACGGGTCGGAGATTGTCGATAAGGATACCGGCTATGGTTATTTTATTTTTTATGATGGGCAGGGCATCGTGCCGCTGTTCGATGAATACGGCCACCCGTATCAGGAAAACGGATGGAGGGATTATAGTGAATGATTATGGAAAGATAATTCGAGAAGCGCGGATTGCAGAAGGACTCTCACAGGCTGCTTTATCAAAAAAAGCGCATGTATGCCGGGATACGGTCTACCGCATAGAAGGTGGATGGATCACGAGCGTGTCGGTGCTTGAGAGCGTGCTTGGGGCGCTTGGGATGAGATTGGAGGTCGTAAACGATGACTGACCTAATCAGCAGACAGGCGGTAAAGGAGTGGCTTACAAGGTGGGAAGGATACATTGATACCGACATCATCGCACGGATGCAGTGCAGAGTCGTAGATATACCGTCCGCACAGCTTTTGCAACTAACTTGCAACCCACTTGCAACTGACTGCATTGACAGACAGGCGGCGATTGATGCGCTTGACAAGCATTTTGAAGAGCGATTAAGGCTGTTTGATTATGACAGCTATGAACAAGCAGATGATAATACACGGCGCGTGTGTGATGGAATTGCTGATGCGATAGAGGTAGTAGATAACTTGCCATCCGCACAGCTCGACCCCGACATGATACATCTGCAAAAAGAGCAAGCATATATGCAAGGCTATGAGGATGGGCAAGCGGCACTGAGAGCGGACTTGTGGGATCGTGAGCGAGAAAGGTGGGAAGAATGAGCAAATTAAAACCGTGTCCGTTTCGTATTCACGGCGAGAGAACAGCTTCAGCAACGGTTTACGGAGAGTTCTACTACAATGAAACATTTATGCCGTGCATGGGTGAAGATTGCGCTTGTTACTACAATTCTGGTGATGAAATCAGATGTTGCAGAGATAACACATATTTCATCTTAGTGGAAAGGAAAGAGGATGGACACTAATGTAAGAATCAACTGTGAGACAAATGGTTTTGAGGATGCCACAGAACAGGTCGAAGCACTTGCCGAAGCGTATGATGGATTTCCTGCACAGGTGACAATCAAGAATTGCCATCACTGTACGTTTAATATCTATCCGTCACAGACTAAGTTTGTGGATGCAGAGAGGAAAGATGATGAGTGACGATTTAATAAGCAGAAAGGTGGGAAGAATGAATCATGATTATGAGCATTGTGCGGACTATACGGACAAGTGCCCGAAGAAGTGCTTCCGTGGAGAGCTTGTTAGAGATTTGAAGCGCAGACCGTATCCGCTACCTGTATCGTGGATGCACTTAGAAGGGACGGTGGAATGCAGGAAAGAAAGGCGGGAAGGATGAAAATTAAAGTTATTGAAACCATAACAGAGATTGAAGCAACAGCACAGGAAATTAACGCAAGTCAAACTGTAGGCGGCAGATTTGCCTCGTTACTTGCAAATGCCCTTACTCCATATAGAGCATATGATGAGGAAGATGATGATGCGGAAAGGGAAACCGATGATACACAGGTTTAATTTTTGGGATGACGCCATTTATCCGCTTCTGTCGAAGATAGTCGGAAAACGGTATGGATGCTGTGGAAAGTTGAAAAATTGCACAAGGTGCATAAAAAGAAACGGGTGGGAAGAATGAGATTAATAAATGCGGATGCGCTGAAGTATGAACCGCTCCCGAAGGGTGAAAGAAATTATCGCACATACAACTTAGATGATGCGTATGAAGATGGATATCATGATGCAATGGTTGACATTTGGAATGCTCCGACCATCGAAGAGCGCAAGACGGGGAAGTGGGTATGGTCAGACGAGGATGCTTCTTGGAAATGCGGTAGCTGTGATTGCGTATTTGAGGAATATGATTGGAAACCCGAATATAACTACTGCCCGAACTGCGGTGCAGATATGAGGACAGGGCGATGACAGTATTTGCATTTGTTTTCGGATCAGTGATGCTTGGATATTTGTGCTCGTTGATACGGCAAAAAATCGAGGAAGAAGATGAACAATAGTCACAGCGATATTTTGGAATTCATAAGGTACAGAATCAAGGAGGGAAATATGACTGCGAGGGAAGTCGCCTGGGCTGCAGGTATGTCGCCGCAGTCGCTTCACGACTTCCTGCATGTGTGTCAGGGAACACAGATTGCAAAAGCAGAACACATTCTTGATGTTCTTGGATTTGAAATAGTGCTCAAAAAAAAGAAGGAGGATACAAAATGAACTCAGTTGTTCTGGTTGGAAGGCTTACAGGAGATCCGGAGGTGCGATACACACAGACAGGTACCGCTGCCGGGAATTATACGCTGGCGGTTGACAGGCGATATAAGCGGGATGGAGACCCGGATGCAGATTTTATTCGCTGTGTGATGTTTGGAAAATCAGCAGAATTCGCTGAGAAATATTTCCACAAAGGAATGCGGATTGCTGTTCGCGGCAGGATCCAGACCGGGAGCTACACAAACAAAGATGGCAGGAAGATCTACACAACAGACGTGATTGTGGAAGATCAGGAATTTGCTCAGAGCAAGAGCGAGGGAGGATCGTATTCGAAACCTGAGGAAGAAGCTCCAAAATACGGAGCGCCTGATCCGGACGGATTTATGCACATCCCGGACGACATTGACGAGGAGCTGCCGTTCTCGACGTAAAGTGTTTTAGGACTTGAAAACAAGACAAAAAACAGATGAATGGTAAAATTAAAGGGAGGATTCACCGCTTCGGCGGTTGACCTCCTGCTTTGTGGGTGGGATGGCGGGTATTTGAAAGCGAGGTTATATGGATAATTTACAGGTTGAGTATGTTCCGGTCGGAGAGATCACGCCGTATGAAAAGAATGCGAAGCTCCATCCGCGGGAACAGATTGACCAGATAAAGAAAAGCATCGTCGATTTTGGCTTTAATGATCCGATCGCCATCTGGCGCGGAACAATCGTTGAGGGCCACGGCAGGCTGATCGCCGCTAAAGAGCTCGGTATGGAAACCGTGCCGATTATACGACTCGACGAGCTTACCGACGAACAGCGCAGGGCTTATGCGCTCGTTCACAACAAGCTCACCATGAACTCGGACTTTGATCTGGAACTGGTTGATCTTGAGCTGCAGGATCTCGAAATGTTTGATATGGAATCGTTCGGATTCGAAATGCAGCAAGAAGAACCGTCGCTGGAAGATATCACCGAGGACGAGCCTCCGGAGCCGCCAGAAGAGCCTAAAACGAAATTGGGCGATTTAATCGACATGGGGGGGCACAGACTTATTTGTGGTGATTCAACTGATATTACGGTTATTGATCGCCTTATGGCGGGAGTAAAAGCGGATCTGTTCCTTACGGATCCTCCGTACAACGTAGACTACGAAGGCAAGACGAAGGACGCCCTGAAGATCCAGAACGATAAACAGGACGAGGATTCGTTTCGGCAGTTCCTCCGGGATGCCTTTACTGCTGCAGATACCGCTATGCGCGATGGTGCGTGCTTCTACATCTGGCATGCTGATTCCGAAGGATACAACTTCCGCGGGGCCTGCGAGGAAGTCGGATGGAAAGTCCGTCAGTGCCTTATCTGGAATAAAAACACTATGGTTATGGGCAGACAGGATTACCAGTGGAAACACGAGCCGTGCCTGTATGGATGGAAGGCAAATGCCGCCCACACGTGGGCGAGTGACCGAAAGCAAACGACGGTAATAGACTTCAATAGACCGACACGCTCTGCTTTGCATCCGACTATGAAACCGGTCGGGCTTTTCGCTTATCAGATCAAGAACAACACGAACCAGGGCGATATAGTGCTCGATCTCTTCGGAGGCAGCGGCACAACGGTTATGGCATGCGAACAGATGAATCGTAAATGTTACACCGCGGAGCTGGATCCGAGATACTGCGATGTCATTATAGAGCGCTGGGAGAAGTTCACCGGCAGGAAGGCGGTGCTTCTCAATGAAAGCTGAGCACATAACCTATATCGTAATGGACTGTCGGTCGCGCCATGTGGCGCGGGTTACAAACTCCGCGAGGAAAGCGTTGTCCCAGCTCCAAAAGGGAAAACGGATCGAAGTGTGGAGCGGTGATGTGCTGATTGATACCGTATACGACAGCACAAGACCAAAGTTCAAAAAGTATGTGGAACGCGAACGCGTTTATATTGCTCAGAAGCAGGCACGCGCAGAGCATAGAAATAAGCTCCGTGTGGTGCGGATATAGAGGTATAAATGAATGATCAAAACTTAGTGCGAAATGAAGACAGAACGCCCGAAGAGCGCCGAGAAAATGCGCGGAAGGCAGGAATCGCATCAGGGAAGGCTCGAAGGAAAAAAGCGGACATGCGAAAGCTCCTCGAACAGATGATGAAGGAGGATATCCCGGATGGGAGTATGACTTACGCAGAGCGAGTAACGCTTTCCCTGCTTACGGTTGCCAGTAACCCGAAGTATGGTGGCGCTATGGTAAATGCCTATAAACAGATCGCACATATTACCGGACAGGATGAGCCGGAGCAGAAGCAGGAGGATATCGAGGTATTACGGAAGATCCTCGCATTGAACAGAAAATATGCCGAAGCAGTACAGCATGAGCAGGAAACAGAATGAATATCTCCGGAACGCGCATGCCAGATGGAATTTTAAAATCGGGGCGGTGCGCTCCGGAAAGTCGTTTGTGGATATCATGCAGGTGATACCGGAACGACTTCTTGAGCTTTCCAACAAAGAAGGACTGAATGTAATTCTCGGTGTATCAAGGGAAACGATCGAGCGAAACGTTCTGCAGCCAATGCGTGAAATGTACACATCGTCTATAGTCGGCAACATAAACAGCAGGAATATAGCAACGGTGTGCGGGCAGGAGGTGTACTGCTTAGGAGCGGAGAAGGTTTCGCAGGTATCGAAGATTCAGGGTTCCAGCATAAAGTACTGTTACGGCGACGAGATCGCGAAGTGGCACAAGGATGTATTCGCTATGCTGCAGTCGCGTTTGGATAAACCGTATTCGTGCTTTGATGGGGCGTGTAACCCGGAATATCCGACGCACTGGCTAAAACAGTTTATCGATCGCGAGGACATTGATTCCTATATTCAGAAATACACAATATTCGATAATCCGTTCCTGCCAAGGGCTTTTGTTGAAGCCTTGCAGAAGGAGTACCGCGGCACTGTATACGAGAGGCGTTACATATACGGTGAGTGGGCGCTGGCAGAGGGGCTGATATTCCCGATGTACGCTGACGCGCTGTCAGACGTTCCGACGTGGCCGGAGAGGGCCAAAAGAACTTATTGCTTGTCAATCGACTATGGAACATTAAACGCCTTCGCAGCGATGCTCTGGGAGCTTCACGACGGCGTGTGGTATGGCGCGAGAGGGTATTATTACTCGGGCAGGGATACCGGAGCACAGAAAACGGATGAAGAATACGCACAAGCGCTGGACGAGATGCTCGAGGACGTGTTCGCATACTATAAAGAGCGCGGCATGAATGAAAAGCTCGAAACTATCGTGGATCCTTCCGCGGCGTCGTTTATAACGCTTTTGCAAAAACGAGGAAAGTATAAAGTGCGGCAGGCAGATAACGCGGTGCTTGATGGTATCAGGGAAACGGCAACGGCAATCCGAAGCGGGAAAATCAAAGTAAACAGGAACATAAAAGAGTGGCAGGATGAAGCAGGTGGTTATGCGTGGGACAGCGCAGAAGGGCAGGAAAAGCCCATTAAGATAAACGATCACTATATGGATCAGATGCGCTATTTCGTAAAAACAAAGCGCATTGCGATTCCAAAAAACACTTATATACCGCTGTACATGCGGTGAAGGGAGAGAGATGGTTACATATCAAGATCTGATCGCTGTCGGTGATGCGGATAGAGCAAGAATAGACTTCATCCGGCAGGTGATCAACGGGCACACATCGAGCAGGTCGTTTAAAATGGCTCAGATCGCGGATGACTATGACCGGCACAGAAACAGAACGATCTGCGATTTCCAAAAGCTGCTTTATACGGTGTCCGGAAAAGCGGTGCCGGACGCGTATGGCGCAAACTATAAGTTGTCAAGTAACTTTTTTAATCGTTTTGTAACACAGGAAGTGCAGTTCCTTCTCGGTAACGGCGTCCAATGGGAAAACGGAACCGGGCAGCTCGGCGAGGACTTTGACACGCGGATACAGGAGATTGCAAAGGACGCTCTGGTTCATGGTGTGGCATTTGGTTTCGTAAATTACGATCACCTGGATGTTTTCAGCTTTTTGGAATTTGCGCCGTTATATGACGAGGAGAATGGAGCCCTGCGTGCGGGCGTTCGTTTCTGGCAGGTGGATCCGACAAAGCCGCTCAGGGCGACGCTGTACGAAGAGGACGGCTATACCGACTACATCTGGAACACAAAATCAAAAGGCGAGTTCGGATCTATACTCAACCAGAAGCGCAGCTATACGCAGACCGTTAGAACATCGATCGCGGACGGCACCATGATTTATGACGGCGATAATTATCCGACTTTCCCGATCGTGCCGATGTGGGGGAACCCGCACAGGCAGAGCGAGATACTCGGTATCCGGGAGCAGATTGATGCTTATGATCTGATCAAGAGCGGTTTCTGCAACACGGTGGATGAAGCGTCGTATATATACTGGACGTTGCAGAATAACGGCGGTGTAGATGATATTGATCTGGCGCAGTTTATCGAGCGAATCAAGACCGTGCATGCCGCAAACGTACCTGACGCTGGAAAGGCTGAAGCGCACACGATTGAGGCTCCATACCAGAGCAGAGAAGCACTTCTCGACCGGCTCCGTGCAGATCTTTATGAGGATTACATGGCGCTTGATACGAAGAATCTTGCATCCGGCGCTGTTACGGCCACACAGATTCGCGCTGCTTACGAGCCGATCAATAGTAAAGCGGATCAGCTCGAATACTGCCTGCATGACTTCCTCGATGGAATCAATGCGGTGCGTGGCGTTGCGGATCAGGCGACTTTTACGCGGTCGATGCTCGTGAACGTACAGGAAGAAATCACATCACTTGTTTCTGCGGGCCAGTACCTTGATCCGTCTTACGTGACGGAGAAGATCATGACTATACTCGGCGATGCGGACAAAGCGGATGAAGTCCTGAAGCAGATGGACGCAGATGACCTGCA